>JBEBAJ010000149.1:0-6330 GCA_041158965.1 Pseudomonadota bacterium
ACCGCCTCGGGCTGGCGCGAGAGCAGGTCGTGGCCATGGTAGGCGTCGATGAGGGTGGCCAAGCCATCGAGCCGGAAGTGGGCATTGATCAGGGTGTCGCTGACCAGCGTCTGCACCACCGGCGCAGGGTCGGCCAGACCGGTGGTCTCGATGATGACGCGGTCAAAATCAGGAATGTGCCCCGCCCGGCGCGAGTTGAAGAGTTCACGCAGGCTGTCTTGCAAGTCGGTGCGCACCGAACAGCAGATGCAGCCGTTGGCCAGCAGCGACATGTTCTCGCTGACTGTGGCCACCAAATCGTGGTCAATGCCGATTTCGCCGACCTCGTTGATGATGACCGCCGCGCGGTTCATGCCGGGGTGGCGCAACAGTTTCGAGATCAGCGTGGTCTTGCCACTGCCCAAAAACCCGGTGATGAGGGTGATGGGCAGCTTGCCGGCGAGCGGGTCGCGTTGATCCATGTCGGGCGACGGTGGTGATGAATGTGGAGAGAGGGATCCGGGCGCGGGCGTGGCGTCAGATGTTCATCTCCAATATATACAGGCCACCGGTGAAGCGGTCTTGTGTGTAGACGATGCGGTTTTCATCGACAAACACGTCGTTGAGCTGAACCGCTCCGGCCGGCGAGAGCTTGGGGGTGCCCGGCACAAAGTAAGCCACTTCTTTGACCTGATAGGGGTCACTGGTGTCGTAGACCCGAACCCCGGCGTTGAAGAAGGTGCCAATGATGAGCGTGTCTGATTTGAACGAGGTGGGGATGGGCAGGTTCTCGTGCAGATTGTGGGCGCCAAAGCGTCCGCCGCGCTTGGCGAAGGCCTCGAAGGGGGCTGCCGGGAAGGTGCCGATGGGCACCGGGTTCTTTTCGTTGCGTGAGTCGATCACCCACACCAGCTTGGGCCAGTCGGCGCCATTGTCTTGCACGCACTCATCACTCACGATCCACAAATGGCGGTCAAAGAGGGGCAGCAAGGTGTGGATGAAGCCGTTGAACGGCGGCGAGTGGTTCCAGTGAGACACCACCCTGATGTCGGACATGTTGGAGATGTCAAGCACAAAGGCACCGCCGTCGATGTAACCCACATAAGCACGGTCGGGCCGCTGCGGGAACACATTGGTGTTGTGGGCACGGAAACCGGTGTCGAATTGGCTCACCAGGCGCTGGGGCGCAGGGGCCGCATCGCCTTCGCGGGTGCCGGGGTACCACCAGCGACCCGCTTCAACCGGCTTGGTGGGGTCAGACACATCGAGAATGCGATAGAACTGATCATCCAGCGGGTTGCGCGGCTGGAAGTCGGGTGCACCGGCGGCCATGTGCACATATTTGCCGTCGACGAACCAAACCGCGTGCACGCCGCGTGAGTGCGGGCCAGAGCAATCGAAGTGAGACAGCAGGCGCGGGTTTTCAGGGACAGAGATGTCAAACAAATCGACCCCGGCGGGTTTCAGGCCCACGGTCTGGGTCTGGTAGGCGACGGCCATGATGTCACCCACGACGTCAAGCGAGTTAGAGCGCACTTTGGCGTGCGGCAACTCGGTTTGCACGACCATGCGCGGATTTCTCGGGTCGGTCACATCGACACCGGTGAAATTTTTAGGGGCCGATTCGTGCGCCATCCACAGGATGCGGCGGCCGTCTTTGGTTTTTTGCAGCGACATGCCCTCGCCCATACCCCCAAAGCCACCAAGGTCATGGTGGGCCAGCAGGGTCATGTTGTGGGAGAGGGTTTGGTCGCCGCGCGCGCCAGGTGTGGAGAGGTTCAGCATGGGGTTCCCCGAGTTGTGTAACTGATCAATTGATAATATAAATGATGGTTGGCCAAATGGCTTTGGTCACTGGCATTTTGACAGTCGCTGAAAGGACAATCATGACTTCTCTCTCCTCGTTTTCCCGCCGTGCCCTGCTGGGCCTGGTCGCTACTGCCGGACTGCTGGGCTCGGCCCCGGCGTTGGCACAGGGCGGCAAATTCCCTGACCGCCCCGTCAAGCTGATTGTGACCTACCCGCCCGGGGGCAGCTCTGACCTGATGGCCCGCGTGATGGGGCAAAAGCTGAGTGAAATTTGGGGTCAACCCGTCATCATCGAGAGCAAGCCGGGTGCGGCTGGCTCGATCGGCATGGAATTCGCCGCCCGTCAACCCAATGACGGCTACACCTTTGTGATTGGCAACCTGGGCCCGGCCGGCGTGAACCCCCTGCTGCAAAAGCTGCCCTACAACATGGAGAAAGACTTCATTGCGGTGTCTTTGACAGCCACCGGGGCCAATATTCTGGTGGTACCGGTCAATTCGCCCTATAAGAGCGTGAAGGACATCATTGCCGACGCCAAGGCCAACCCGGGTAAGGTCAGTTTCGGCACCAGCGGGCCGGGCAGCATGTCGCACCTGGCGGCCGAATTGCTGATGCGCCAGACAGGGACCAAAATGGTCGCCATTCCCTATAAAGGCGGCGGTCAGGCGGTGACCGATGTGCTCTCGGGCCAGTTGCCGCTGATCATCTCGGACGCCTTGCCAGTCAGCCAGCACATCGCCAGCGGCAAGCTGCGCGCCTTGGCCATCACCAGCGAAAAGCGCTCTCCCCTGTTCCCCGATATCCCCACCTTCGCCGAGGCCGGTGTGGATGGCATGGTGGCATTGAACTGGTGGGGCGTGTACCTGCCGGCTGGCACACCGCAAGCCATTGTGGACAACTACAACGCCACGCTGAGCAAGGCCATGGTGAATGCCGACCTGAAGGACCGCTTCAATAAATTGGGGGTTGAGCCCCATTCCAGCACCCCGGCTGAATTCCGCGCCTTCTTGAACAACGAAAAAACCAAGTATTCAAAGCTGATCGCGGACAACAACATCAAAGCCGATCAGTGATGCAGAAATTGGGGTCTGACCCCAATTAATGGTTGCTTTTTGGCTACAGGGGAGAGATGGGGGTCTGACCCCCATTTCTTTCATTTTTTATTCGGGTTGTAGGCCAGCGTCGGCGAAGGCTTTGGACCAGGCCTGGAGTTGCTCGGGCATGAAGGCGGCGAGTTCGGCAGGGGTTGAGCTGGCAAGGTCAAAGCCCAGTCGATCCACGCGTTCTTTGACATCGGGGCGGGCCATGGCGTCGGCCATGGCGCGGCTCATGCGGGTGGCGATGTCGGCTGGCATGCGGGCAGGACCAAACAATGCGGCCCAGGTGCCTGCGGTCAACGCCGGGGTGCCTGATTCGGTGGCGGTGGGGACCTGGGGCAAGGTGGCCCAGCGGTTGGGCAGCAAGACGGCCAGGGCTTTGAGTTTGCCTTCGCGGATGTGCGGCAAGGCACTGGCGGGGGTGGCGTAGGTGAACTGCACATGCCCGCCCAGAATGTCATTGATGGTGGGCCCTTCACCTTTGTACGGTATGAGGTTGGTGTCGAGTTTGGCCTCGTTTTTCAGGCGGGTGTGCATGAGCTGGGTCACGCCGCTGTAGCTGCCGTAGTTGAATTTGCCGGGCTGAGAGCGTATCAGTTGAAAGAGGTCTTGTGCGTTCTGGATAGGCAATTGGGCACCGGCCACCAGGACATAGATGTAGCGCCCCACCATGGTGATGGGGGTAAAGCTTTTGATCGGGTCGTAGGGCGGGTTCTTTTTCAGCAGGGGCACCTGCATCATGGGTGTGTTGGAGGCCAGGAAATAGGTGTGGCCGTCGGGCTCAGAGCGGGCCACCAGTTCGCCGGCGATGGCCCCGTCGGCACCGGGGCGGTTTTCGACCAGCACCGGCTGCCCCAGGCTTTGGGTCAGCACCTGAGAGAGGATGCGAGCGACCGCGTCGGTCGATCCCCCCGGCGGGAATTGCAACACGATGCGCACCGGCTTGCTTGGCCAGGCGGTCTGGCCCATGGCTGGCATGGCGGCCAGCAGCGGCAAGGCGCTGGCCCATTGGTTGAATCGGCGGCGGTGGATTTGGGTCATGGTGTCTCCGTGTGGATTCTTTTCTGTTTTCTGCAATTTGCACCGAGAGTGGACCGCCATGACAGAGGACTTACCCTTTTTATAAGTGTCTACCAGGCGACCGTGGCCACAGGCGGGGTCAGGGGCAATGAGGAAATTGGGGTCTGACCCCAATTAATGGTTGCTTTTTGGCCACAGGGGAGAAATGGGGGTCTGACCCCCATTTCTGTACCTGGTGGCGGTGATGGGGGCAAAATAAGGCCATGAATGATTTGAGTGGTCCCATCTCTTACATGGCCCGCACGCGTGCCTACTATTTGGCGCTGGGTTACAACAACCCGTATGAATGGGCGCATTTTGAAGAGGTGCCTTTCACCCCTTTGAAGAAAGCGCTGGCGCAGTGTCGGCTCACGCTGGTGACGACGGCGGCGCCGTATCAGCCCGATAAAGGGCCGCAGGGGCCGCGTGCCCCCTATAACGCAGGACCGAAGTTCTATAGCGTCTATTCGGGGGATACCGCGCAAGACCATGATGTGAGGGTGGCGCATGTGGCGATAGACCGCAAGCACACCCACATGGAAGACCGCAACAGCTGGTTTCCGCTGCCGCTCATGCGGCAATTGGCGCAAGAGGGTTGCTTTGAGTTGGCGGCGCGCTTTCACGGGGTGCCGACCAACCGAAGCCAGCGCCATACCCTGGGGGTGGATGTGCCCGAGTTGCTGGCCCGCTGCCAGGCCGATGGGGTGGATGCGGCGGTGCTGGTACCCAATTGCCCGATTTGCCACCAGAGCCTGTCGTTGGCGGCGCGTGAATTAGAGCGCGCCGGCATTGCCACGGTGATCATGGGTTGTGCGCGCGATGTGGTCGAGCACTGTGGCGTGCCGCGTTTGCTGTTCAGTGACTTCCCCCTTGGCAATGGCGCAGGCAAGCCGCATGACCCGCACAGCCAGAGACAAACCCTGACCTTGGCGCTGGAGTTGCTGGTGCAGGCACAGGCCCCGCGCACGACTTGGGTGTCGCCCCAGCTTTGGCAGGAGGATCCCAGCTGGAAGCTGGATTACTCGAACCCCGAGCGCATGAGTGCGGCAGAACTGAAGGCCGCCCGGGATGAGGCGGAGAAGGTACGGATCGAGGCCAAGGCCTTGCGCGAGAAACTGTTGAATGCCTGAGCGAGCCCGCGATGATCAAATGTGTCACCCAATCTAAGGCCCGCCCGGGGCCCAAAGGTTGGCTTGGTCTGGCCATTTTGTGCCTGGCCCAAATGGCCAGCGCACAGAGCAGCCCGCCTAAAGCCCCCACCGAATTCGGCTTCCCCACCGTGCCCTTAAAGCAGTTGCCCGAACCTTTGCGCAGCACCTATATGGGCACCAAACCCGAAATGAGCGACCGCAGCCGCTGTGCCGCTGCCTTTGACGCCAGTGGCGATCTGGACAAGATGGCGCTGAAGTGTTCGGTGCACATCCGCATGGCGGCTGAAGGGGCCAGGCGGGCGATGAGCTACTGCGAGGAAAAGCGCCAGGAGCTGCACATCAAAGCGCCTTGCCGTTTGGTTCAGGAGTAAGCAGAAATTGGGGTCTGACCCCAATTTATGTGACCCCAATTTATGGTCGTTTTTTTACCACGGCGCAGAGTGGGTTCAGAAGGCTTCTTTTTCGGCTTCAAGGTAGGCGAGGCTGACGTATTTCCCGATGTTGCCGTCAAAGCCTTGCATGGTTTTGGCGCGGCTGGCGACTCGCGGGTCTTTGAGGACGCGGGCTTTGGCTTCGGCTTCGCTGGCCCCGTCTTTGACGGCCTGTAAGCAGTTGTCGTAGATGCCTGATAAAAACTGGCCGTAGGTGTCGAGCAGGTCGGTGCTGGAGGTGCCGTGCCCTGGTATCCAGCGTTGCGGGCCGGTGGCCTGCTTGAGTTGCGCATAGTATTTGAGGGTGCCGGGATAGGAGCCGTCGTCGATGTTGGCGATGCGGTTGGCCATGGCGATGTCGCCCACATGGGTGACGGCGTCGGGCAGCACTTGCACGCACAGGTCGGCATGGGTGTGTGCCTGCCCGTAGAAGTGCATGCGCAATTCGATGTCGCCGAAGCTCAGGCGCTGACCCGGCTCGACGCTGCGGTTGGGGGGCACGATCCGGGTGCCTGCGGTGGATTGGTTGGTCCAGCGTTCCATCAGATTGCGCCAGTTGCTGCCTTCGATGCCTTTAATTTGTTCGATGGTGTGGGGCAATGCGTAGATGGGCAAAGACTCGCCAAAGTGTTGGGCAAAGGCATGGTTGCCCAGCCAATGGTCGCCATGGAAATGGGAGTTGAAGACAGCGATGACGGGCAGCGGGGTGACGCGGCGGATCATGCGGATGGCCATCTCGCCGATTTGCAAGGAGGAGCCCGAGTCGAGGATGACCACGCCTTTGGAGGTGGTGACAAAGGTGAC
>JBEBAJ010000150.1:0-6261 GCA_041158965.1 Pseudomonadota bacterium
GGCCACGGGTGTTAACGATGTGAACGATACCAACTGTAAACCGTGTCTTCGAGATATCCCTTTTTTGACCGCTCAAGACACGCCTCGATCACTGCATCCGACCAACAATTCAACAGGGGGTCAGTCCCGCGGCTTGGCGGGCCGACATCAGGTCGCGTGTGTCTTCGGTCAGGCCATAGACCATCACTCTCTCGCCACCGGTTAGCGCGACCAAGTCAATGCAATGGCGTTGACCCTTGAACAACACGTCTTAACTTGATTGCGCCAAGAAACTCGCATAGGTGTTTTCCCGGGTCGTGGCGCGAATCAATATGTATGGATTCATAATTTAAGTGAGTAAAGGCAATATGAAAAATCATCGATAGGTGACAAACATGAAACAAATTCAGTTGGGCATCGTAGGTGTGGGTTGGTGTGGTGGCATACGGGCCGAGACAGCTGCCAAGAGTCCCTTGGTAAGTTCTTTGCATTTGGCCGAAACGCATCCAGAGCGCCTACAGCAACTCAAGCAAACAGTGAAGGCCCAGACCTACACCGATGACTATAAAAAGCTCATCGACAACCCGGCAATTGACGCCATTGTGATTTCGGCCACCCCCGAGAGCACCCACTACCCGATGGCGCGCGATGCTCTCAAAGCCGGTAAACATGTGTTCCTGGAAAAACCGATTGCTATCGAATTGGCCGAGGCAGACGAACTGATCGCTTTGTCTCGTCAGAACCATTTGAAGTTCACCATCGGTTATTCGCAACGCTTCAACCCCAAATATGCCTATGTCAAGAAAGCCTTGCACGAAGGCGTCATCGGGCGAGCGGTCAGCGTGCTGGTGAGCCGGCACATCACCCGCAGTTTGGGCAAGAAAATTTCGGGTCGCATCAAGCTCTCGCCTGCCGCCATGGAGTCCACCCATGACCTCGATTTTGTGTTGTGGTGTCTGCACCCAGCCAAGCCGGTGAAGGTTTACTCCCAAGTGAACTACGGGGCCATGCGGGAGAGCACAGGGGCCGACATCCCCGACACCCAGTGGATCACCGTCACCATGGACAATGGCTTGAGCTTTGTCGTTGGCGGGGGTTGGAGCCTGCCCCCCGGCTACCCCAACTTCTCATCCACCTGGATTGAATTCGTGGGCACCGACGGTGCTTTGCTGGTCGATGACTCGCACAAGGACGTGATCCTTAACACCATGGCCAAAGGCATGCAATTGCCCATGTCGACCATGCCCGGCGAGCCGGTGGACCATGTGTTCGCCGGCCCCATGGCCCAAGAGACGATCCACTTCATTGAATCCGTGGCCATGGACCGAGAAGTGTTGGTTACCCCGGAGTCGGCTCGTACTGTCATGGAGGTCTATATGGCTGCCGACCTGTCGGCTGAGACCGGTATGCCAGTCACCTTGCCCATGGCCGCTCAACCCCGCTTGCATCGGGTGGGGGAGCGCTGAGATGAGGGACCGGGAAGCGAAAAAAATTGGTTTGGCCATAGTGGGTGCTGGCAGAGTGGGTCTGTTTCGGGGAGAAGTGGCGATGCGCCATCCCCAGGTTGGCTGGATCGGCATCGCCGAGAAAAATCCCGAGCGTGCCAAGTTGGTGAGCGACAAGCTCAAAGCCGACTTCGTCACCGACGATTTCCGCACCTTGCTCAACCGCCCAGAAGTCAACGCGGTGATCGTCAGCACCGATGAGCACCTGCACGTGGATCCGATCATGCATGCGGTCGAACGCGGTCAGTCCTTGATGATTGAAAAGCCCTTGGCCACCGACTTGGCCGATTCGGCCCGGGTGTTGCATGCCATCGAGAAGGCCGGCGTTGACGCTGTGATCGGCTACACCCAGCGGTTTCGCAGGCGTTGGCTGGCGGCTAAAGAAAAAGTGCGATCGGGCTCACTCGGGGAGGTGACTCTGGTGACTTCGCGCGCTTTCATGAATCGATTAGTCGCCATTGACAACTACAAACGCACCGATCATCCGCACAAAATTTCCCCCATGGTGATCAGCGGCACACACGCCCTGGACATTGTGATGTGGATGATGGAAGCCAAGACTCCGGTGGAGGTATACGCCCGAGCCATCGACAAAGCTTTGGGGCCGCAGTGGAGGGGCATAGATGCCACCACCGGCATGATCACTTTCAGCGATGGTTCGATCTACCAGTCGACGATTTCCTGGGCCTTGCCAGTGGTTTGGCCCGGTGCAGTCTATAGCTTGGATGTCGGCATCGTTGGCACTGAGGGGGTCTTGACCATCGATGACACGCACCGCGATATTGTGCTCGCCACCAGCCATTCTCAGGGCGAAGGCTATGCACCAGACCAATCAAGGCGAGTCGACTTTCTGGGCAGCTACCCACCAGGCGACATGGCTCTGGGCGAGTTGCGCGGGCCTATGCGCGAAGAAACCGACTCCTGGCTGAATCGAGTGTCTTTGGGCTTGCCGACTCAGGCTGCCACCGCCAAGGAAGCGCACCGCAATCTGATGCTGACCAAGGCATTTGATCTGTCAGCGCGCACTCAGCGCCCGGTCAAACTGCCGCTGGCCCCCGAAGACGACATCTACTAAGTAAGGGGGCCCACATGGTTCGGTCCTTGTATCGTCTGGCAATCGCAGGCTTTCTGGCCTGGGGCCTATGGCCTGCATCGATTTTGGCCAACCCAGCCGAGGGTTACCCCAATAAGCCGGTGCGCATCATCATTCCATTTGCGCCTGGAGGTGCATCGGATTTCGTGGGCCGGATTTTGTCGCAGAAATTGGGGGAGCAACTCAATCAGCAAGTTATCATCGACAACAAGTCCGGAGCCGCTGGCAACATCGGCATGGAGGCCGCCGCCAGGTCTGCGCCCGATGGCTACACGTTGTATCTAGGCAATATCGGTACGCTCGCGATCAACCCCGCGATTTTCCCCAACCTCAGTGTCAAGCCGCTTCAAGATTTCGCCCCGATTACCCTGATCGCCGACGTGCCCAGTGCTTTGGTGGTCAACACTGACTGGGGGCCACGTTCGCTGGCCGAAGCACTCACCAAACTCAAGGCCAGTCCCTCCAAGTTCAACTTCGCCACACCCGGCAGCGGGAGCCTGAACCGATTGGAGATGGAAATCCTAATGCGCAGCGCGGGTGTCAACATGGTCCATGTGCCCTACAAAGGAGGGGGTGGGCCAGCAGCCATGGGGCTGGTTGGCGGAGAAACCCAGTTGATGTTCAACACCATGCCCTCTGTCAAAAACTTTGTGACCAGTGGGCGTATGCACGCATTGGCGGTCACCAGTGCACAGCGCGTGCAAGCGCTGCCCGATGTGCCCACCATGGCTGAGCTGGGTTACCCTGAGCTCATCACCGGGTCATGGCAGGGCATGTTGGTGCCGGCCAAAACACCGAAAGACATCATTCAGAGGTTGCACCGCGTCTTGAATGCTGTGCTGGACATGCCTGAAGTGCGTGAACGGCTGGCCGCTGGTGGGGTGTTTCCTGCGCAGAGCAAATCACCTGAAGAATTCGGACAGTTCCTGGCCGCCGAAACCCAGAAATGGGGCAAAGTGGCCCGAGATGCCCGTGCCACAGCGGATTGAAAGGATCCACACATGAGTCAGAACGCCACCCCTCAAACAGCCCGCACACCGGGCGCACACCGAGCCCAGAGCGGCGAACATTTTTTTGACCTGGGACAGGTCAACCAGATCATGGGGGGGCCGACTTATTCACCCGTCTTTGGCGGGTGTGTTGAGGGTGACCGGATGATCGTCGCCGTCATGCGCGCCCCGGCCGGCAAGCACGCCGATTTGCACAACCACCCCAACGAGCAGTGGATCTATATTTTAGAAGGCCATCTTGAATTCACCATTGACCATCAGACCCGCATTGTGGGCCCAGGTGGATTGATCTACATTCCGGCCGAGGCCTATCACAAAGCGGGAGCAACCCTCGATGGCGACTGTGTGTTTTTCACCTGTAAAGACGCATCGCACGGTCTACACGGCAATAAATTGACCTGATTCAGCCCCCCAACGCCCGACTTTACCCTCGTGATCTGGAGTTTTGTATGGCAACCACCCTGCACCGTTCCCGTCGCCTCGTCCTAACATCTGCACTGAGCAGTGCCGCGGTCTTGGCGGCCCCGAAGTGGACATGGGCCCAGGCTGCTGATGGATACCCCAATCGCTCCATCAAATTGTTGGTGCCCTATGCACCCGGGGGGGCCACCGACATCATTGCTCGACTGCTGGCTATCAAGCTGGCCGATGCATTGGGCCAGGGGGTGGTGGTTGAAAACAGGCCGGGTGCTTCGGGCAACATTGCCCTGGAAGCTGCGATCAAAGCGCCAGCCGACGGGTATACGCTCTTTGTGGGTAATGTGACGACCAACGCCATCAATGAAACCACCATCGGCACGGTCAAACCGTCGCGCGACCTGATCGGCATCACCCGTTTGGTGGAAATTCCACATGTGCTGGCGGTGTCACCGCAAATGCCTGGCAACTTCGATGAATTCATCGAGCTCGTGCGAGCCAATCCGCGCAAATTTAACTTTGGTTCTGCCGGTATGGGCTCATACCCCCACCTCGACGCCATCATATTGAACACCAAGGCCAAATTGCAATTGGTTCACGTGCCCTACAAAAACGGAGCCGCCGGCATTATTCCGGCTTTGCTCGCCAACGAGATCATGGTGTCATTCATCAACATGTCTTCTGTGCTTGAACACCTTCGCGCAGGCAAGATCAAGGCTGTGGCGGTCGTGCCCTCCACCCGCCTGGCCGAATTACCACAAGTGCCGACACTGACCGAGTTGGGTTACCCGAATGTGGGTACCAATGCCTGGCAAGCGCTGTTTGCGCCAGTCGCCACGCCCAAACCAATACAGGACAAATTGTTTGCGGCCGTCCACAAAGTGATGCATAGCAGCGATGTCCAAGAGAGGCTGCAAAAGGGCATGATGACCCTGGCCTTGTCCAACTCGCCACAAGAATGGACCGATTCGGTCCGACAACAAACTCAGCAATGGGCTGAGGTCGTGCGCGGCAACCAAGTCAAAATCGACTGAGGCGATATCGTCTGATTGCTGCGGGGCTGCCAAGATTGACTAAAAATCTACGGCCGCTTTTCACTTGAGGTGTTGCGGCCTGAGACACCCCACAAGGCTCCTCAGGCTCAGACGCGAAGTGAACAAGGTGCCTGGGGGTGACCCAGGCAGGACGCGAAGGTTCAGCCCTTGGGGATGATGGGTAGCAACAGGTGCGAGGGATACTCGGGGCCTGAGTGGATCGTGTTGGTGCCGGTGTTGTAGTCAGCGTGGTAATGCATGTAGCCCGCGCTGCCCAAGCCATCGCGAGGTTGGATGTCAACGCGCAGACGATGCCCCTTTGCAAAAACCATCGAGGTCGGCCAGATCTCGACTTGCACCTCAACGATCTCGCCCGGTATCAGGTATTGACGGCGTTGGTGTCGGTGGTAGGGCCGGTAGGGGAGGGTTTTTTGCGGATCGAGTTCTCGGTGCGAGGCGCGCAACCAACCTTTGGCAACCGGCACGGGCGAGCCTTGCTGACCTGTTTCCAGGATCTCTTCTCCCTTCTCATCGTAATGGCGCAGGGTGATGAAGATGTCCATGTCCTCACTGCTGCTCGAAACAAAGAGCAACGCAGTCAAAGGTCCGGTGATTTCGGTGTCTTCACTCATGGGCGCTGTCCAAACGCTGATGCCCATGTCAGGTTTGATGCCCCCGCCCATCACCTGGGACGAGGCGGCTGATGAGGATCCCATCGATCCTTTGGTGAGCACGGGATAGGTGCAAGAGGCGTTACCGCCCGGAATGTGGGGTGCGAGTTCGCCTTGGCGCGGCCCCTCAGCCGAGCTGGGGGTGCTTTTCAAGTCCAGGTAATACCGAGTCCATTGGGTGCGCTGAAGTGGCCATTCCTGCTCATGGCGCCAAACCACCTTGTCTTTGCCATGGCGAATGGCCAGCTTGACTGGGGGCTCTTTCATGATGCCGTTGTCGATGTCTTTGAGCCAGTGGTCGAAGAAACGCAGTTGATCTGCCCGGCCCTCTTCTGTATAGAAAGCATGCACATGCGAGCCCGAGTGGATGCGCAGTTTGCGGTTTGGATTTTGAGACACCATGTAGGCCTCAGTATTGCCGCGCAGGTGCAAACCAAAGCCAGTCCAATTGCCGACAGAATAAAAGGGGACGTCGATGCGACTCCAGTCGGCGGTCGAACCTGTCAACGCGCCATTGTCCAAATTATTCTGTAACCAACGGTCCAACACGTT
>JBEBAJ010000151.1:0-6258 GCA_041158965.1 Pseudomonadota bacterium
GCTCGGGGGTGTCTTTGTGGACAAAGTAGCCTGCCCAGGTGTCAAACACAAAGCCTTTGAGGCCAGAGGCTTCTTGCAGAGTGGGAGACTTTTTGAAATAGTTTTGGCGCTCGGCCGACAAGACCACCGGGGCCTTGAGCTTGCCTTCTTCGACCAATTGGACATAGCCCTTGCCGTAAACGGTCATGAAGATATCGACTTGACCGGCCATCAGGTCTTGCAAGGCAGGGGCGCCGCCTTTGTAGGGCACATGGGTCATCTCGATGCCCGTCACTTTGGAGAGGTGCTCGCCCAAGAGGTGGTACATCGAACCGGGGCCGACACTGGCATAGGTGAGGGGGCGACCCGAGGCGGCGGCCTTGCGCGCGGCTGCCAAAAACTCTTCGCCGTTATTGGCGGGGAAGTCTTTGCGCGCGAGCATGACCAGCGGGTTGATGGTGATCATTTGCACCAAGCGAAAGTCTTCGGGCTTGTATTTGATGGCCGCGTTGGACAGGGGCGCGAGGATGAGTTCGTTGGGCGAGCCCTGAAAAATCAGGTGACCGTCGGCAGGGCTGTTGAGCACCTTGGCGGCGGCAATGCCACCGCTGGCACCCCCCAGGTTTTCCACGATGACGGTCTGGCCCAGGTGCTTGGCCAGCGTGGTGTTGAGGGTGCGGGCGATGACGTCGGAGACGCCGCCGGCCGGATAAGGCACCATCAGGGTCACCGGTTTGTTGGGGAAACCTTGTGCATGCGAGGCAGACATGGTGCCCAAGCCCAGAAGAAGGGCTGCGATGCAAGCTTTCAATGCGTTCATGTTTGTCTCCGTCTGTGTTTTTAAGAAGATCGGTATCAAAGAAAGGCAATGAATCGTAGGTCGGGTTCACCATGATGTCCAATGCATTTTATTTTCATTTAATATGATCTAAAAGGCATGGATCATGACACTGCAACAGCTTCGCCAATTCGTTGCTTTGGCTCAGCAAGGGTCTTTTGTGAAGGCCTCACGGGTCTTACACATGACGCAGCCCGCCTTGAGCCGCAGCATCAAGTCGCTGGAAGATGATCTTGGCCAGTTGCTGTTTGACCGGGTGGGCAAACGGATTGAATTGACGCCCTTTGGCCACAGAACGCTGGATCGGGCGCAAGCATTGCTTGATGACGCCTCACAGCTCAGGCGCAGCGGCAAGGGTTTGCGGCCCGATGACAGCGGTCGCTTGCGGGTCGGGCTGAGTTCGGGGCCTGGTGCCCTGCTCAGTGCCCCCCTGATGGCGCATTTCGCGCAACATTTCAGTGCCTTTCATCTGGACATCCATCGCGCCAACACCGGCACGCTCGCCCATATGTTGCGCGAGCGGCAAATCGATGCCTTGGTGGCCGATGTGCGCGCCCTCAAGCCGGCGCCTGACTTGTCGGTCGGTGATGTGTATGAACTGGAAGGGGGGTTCATGTGCCGCCCCGGCCACCCCCTGAGTGGCTTGAGGCGCGTGACATTGGAGCGATTGCGCGAATACCCGGTGGCCTCAACGATCCTGAGTGACGAGTTGGCGCGCATTCTGGTTGAGCGCTACGGCGAGCAGGCCCATCCACAAAACTTGGTGCGGCTCACCAGCGACGAAATCGCCCACCTGCAAGAGGTGGCGCTGCAAAGCGATGCGGTGGTGCTGGCGATCCGCTCGGCCTGCCCGGCGCTCAGCCCCATCAGGGTCGAACCGGCCCTGCACGCCAACGCCCGTTTTGCGTTGGTGACATTGTCCAGACGATCGGATGCGCCGCACTTGGAAGAGATCCGGCGAGTGATGCGCTCGGTGTTTCAGAAATTGGGGTCTGACCCCAATTAATGGTTGCTTTTGCGCCACAGGCCGCTAAGGGACGAGGGTGAGGAAGAGGAAAGCGGCAAATAAGCACAGATGGATGGCACCGTGCATGACGTGGGTTCGACCTGAAGCCAGGGTGATGGTGCTGGCACCAAAGGTCAATGCCAGCATGGCGATGTCTTTGGCTTCCAGCCCCAAGGTCAATGGAAAGCCCAACCAGACCGACAAAGCCACCACGGAGGGGATGGTCAGGCCGATGCTGGCCAAGGCCGAACCGAGCGCCAGATTCATGCTGGTTTGCAGGCGGTCCGCATGGGCGGCGCGCAAGGCAGCCAAGGTTTCAGGGAGCAAGACCAATAAGGCAATCAGTATGCCCACCATTTGAACCGGCGCATCGACGGCGCGCAAACCCGCTTCAAGGCTGGGCGAGAGCCGTTTGGCCAAAGCCACGACGGTGACCAAGGAGATGAGCAGCCACACAAAACTCCAAACCGTGCGCCCCAATGTGGGGGGTGCGGCATGCACGGTTTCATCATGGGGGGCTTGGGTGGGCAAAAAATAATCACGGTGGCGGACGGTCTGAATGAAGACATACACCGACCATAAAGTGAGGGAAGACAAGGCGGCAAAGATCAGCTGTGCATGGGTGTAGGTGCCCTCTGGTGAACTGGTGGTGTAGTTGGGCAACACCAGCACCAGACCGGCCAAGGTGGCCAGTGCAGCAAGGCCACTGTGTGCGCCCTCAATGCGGAATGTTTGTTCGCGATGCCGCATGCCGCCCAGCAAGATGCACAGGCCCACGACGCCGTTGCAGATGATCATGATGGCGGCGTATATGGTGTCGCGCGGCAAAGTGGCCGTGGGATTGAGGGCCGCCGAATCGGCCCCATCGGCCCCATCGGCCCACATGATCGAGACGATGAGCGCCACTTCAATGATGGTCACGGCCAGAGCCAGGACCAAGGTGCCATAGGGTTCCCCGACCCGATGCGCAATGACTTCCGCATGATGCACCGAAGCGAGCACCGCAGCCGTCAGGGCCAAGGCACTGGCGACCAAGCCCACCCAGCTCAGGGGTGCCCAAATGGCCCAAAGCGCCGTCAGGGCAGCGGCGAATGGAACCAGGTGAGGCCAGTGGTGCTTCATAGGGAGTGGGCGTCAAACCCCGATTGAATCGCAAAAACATATCCCTTATGAATTGGCAGAAATTGGGGTTTTGCAGAGCTTCCTTAAGTGCGTTTGGGTTTGCGCTGGGCGGCGAGCAAATGGGTTTTGAAGGCCAGGGCCACGGGTGAGAGTTTTTGCCCCAGATGGTGAACGACGTGCCAGGCCGAGGGCAAGGGAAAGCCGCTGACATCGAGCACCTGCACGCCCTGCCCCACCCCCTGGATGGCGTGCAAGGAGATGAGTCCCAAGCCCAGCCCGGCGGCCACCGATTCTTTGATGGCCTCGTTGCTGCCCAGCTCCAGGCGCACATCGGGCCGGAAGCGATGGGCGCGGAAATGAGCGTCGCCCGACATGCGGGTGCCTGACCCTTTTTCGCGCAGGATGAAGCGCTGGTCGTGCAAATCGCGCAGTTTGAGGGGGCCGCGTCGAAGCAATGGGTCGGTCTCGGCGGCAATGAGGGCCAGAGGGTTGGGCATGAGGATGTCGTCACACAAAGCCATGTCTTGTGGCGGCTGCGACATGATGTAGAGGTCGTCGAGGTGGTCGCGCAGGCGTTGCACCACCCCGTCACGATTGAGGATTTCCAGCGCCACATCTATGCCCGGGTGTTGCTGGCAAAAGGTGCCGACCAGGCGCGGGACGAAGTATTTGGCGGTGCTGACGGCGGCAATGCGCAGTTTGCCGCGCGACAGCCCCTTGAGGGCATCGATCTGCTGCTCGAAGCTGTCCCAGCTCTGCGCCATGGCACGGGCGGTGGCGGCCAGTTCCCAGCCGACCTGGGTCAGGTGAATTTTTTTGCCCACCCACTCGTACAGTGGCAGCCCGATGGCCTGGCTCACTTCGCGCAATTGCATCGAGGCGGTCGGTTGGGTGACGTGCATGACCCGCGCCGCCGCACTGACACTGCCGGTATCGGCCAGCGCCAAAAATAGACGCAATTGGCGAAAGGTGATGTTCATAGATTTTTATCTATATATAAACAAGTGAAAATCGATTTTACATAATGATCGGAAAAATTTATTATTTGCAGCACGGAGTCACTATATGAACCATATGCTCGATCCTGCGATTTTGTTTTTTCTGTTTGGCGTGCTGGCTGGCACCGTCAAATCCAACCTGGAAATTCCCCCCGCCATTTCACGCTTTCTGTCGCTGTACCTGCTGATGGCCCTGGGCTTGAAGGGAGGCTTTGCCCTGCACGCTTCGGGCCTGACGCCCGAGGTCGGCAAAAGCCTGGTGGCTGCGGTCGCTTTGGCGCTCATCGTGCCCTATCTGGGCTATCAGTTGTTGCGGCGCTGGGTCGATCGCTTTGACGCGGCGGCCGTCGCGGCCACTTACGGTTCGGTCAGCGCCGTGACCTTTGTGACTGCCGTGCAGTATCTGGAAAATCAGGGCATCGCTTATGGCGGGCACATGGCCGCCGGCATGGCCCTGATGGAGTCTCCTGCCATCATCATGGCCGTGGTGATCGCCAATTCGCTGCGCCAGCAGGTGGCCAGTGCCCCGGTGGTGGTGCAAGCCAATGGCTCTGGCGCGCTGATGAATGGCCAGCCCAAGGCCGGCGTGTCGATGGGAAAAATCCTGCACGAATCGTTCACCGACGGCGCCCAGTTGTTGCTGCTGGGCGCGATGGCCGTGGGTTTGCTGACGGGTGATGCGGGCAAGGCGGCCATGGCCCCGTTCTCGGTCGATTTGTTCAAAGGCATGCTGGCTTTCTTTTTGCTGGACATGGGGTTGATGGCGTCGCGCAATTTGTCTCAACTCAAGGGAAAGTCGCCTCTTTTGATTGCCTATGCGGTGGTGGCCCCGCTGGCCCACGCCAGCCTGGCTCTGGGAATGGCCTGGCTGCTGAAACTGCCCGTGGGTGATGCGGCCCTGTTGATGGTGTTGGCGGCCAGTGCGTCGTACATCGCCGTGCCAGCGGTGTTGCGCTACGCCATCCCCGAAGCCAACCCTTCGCTCTATTTCGGCCTGTCTTTGGGGGTGACCTTCCCCTTGAACATTTTGTTTGGCATCGCGCTCTATACGCAGGTGGCGCAAATGGTGTTGGGATGAGGCGATGAAGTCGGTGTTCTCGGGGCAGCGGGTTGCATTTTTGACCCAGCACGGCAAAGAGGCCCTGATCGGCCCGATGCTCAATGAGGCCCTGGGCTGTTCGGTGCTGCGCGCCGAGGGGTTCGATACCGACACGCTGGGCACTTTCAGTGGCGAAGTGCCACGACTGGACAGCCAGTTGCAAACCGCGCGGCGCAAAGCCCGCATCGGCATGGATTTGCTGGGCACCCGCCTGGGTCTGGCCAGCGAGGGGGCGTTTGTGCCAGACCCCTTTGGCGGCATGCTGCCCTGGAACATCGAGGTGCTGGTCTGGCTGGATGAGGATAGGTCATTGGAGCTGACGGGCATGGCCCAAGGGCCAGCGCGCAGCACCCAGCGCAGTGTGCGCAGCGAAGCCGAGTTGATGCAATTGGCGCAAGAAGCGGGTTTTCCGCAGCACCATTTGTTGCTGCGGGCAGAAGGCCCCGCTGTGCCGACCATCCGCAAGGGCTTGCGCGATGAAGCCGAGCTGCGCCAGGCGTATGCCCAATGTGTGCGCGAGTCTACGCAGGGGCGGGTTTGGGCAGAAAACGACTTGCGGTCTTTTTGCAACCCGACCCGCCAAGCGATGATTGTTCGCGCGGCGCAAGATCTGTTGCAAAAACTGCGCAGTTATTGCCCGTCATGTGCCTTACCGGGTTATAGCGTGAAGGAGCGCCGCACCGGGCTGCCTTGCCGCACCTGCGGGCTGCCGACCGCTTTGCCCAAGGCGTTGCTGTGGCGCTGCGATGCCTGCGGCCACTCTGAAGCCCTGCCCGCCGGCAGTGCCACTCACGCCGACCCGAGCCGGTGCGATCACTGTAACCCTTGAAGACAGGGGGCGGCTTAGGGATGCTCTGCGAAACTTGCACGCAGTGAGTTTTGCAGAGCTTCCTTAGCGCCCCGATAAAAAAACCCGCCGCAGGCTGGCTTCGGCCAGCTCTCTTTGCTCGGCCTCGGTGTCACTGAGCGCTTGCAGGTAGGGGTGCATCATCTTTTGGCGCAGGGCGCGCGAAAACTGCTCCAAGACCTGCGGCGCGGCCTCGCCTTTTTCCAGCAAGCGCAGGGCTTTGGTGAACTCTTGTTCGTGCCACTGGGCGCTGAGGGCGTGTATTTCCTGGATGAGGGGCACGTGGCGTCTTTGGGCCAACCAACTCTGATAGTGGCTGACGCCCTCTTCAATGATGCTCTCGGCCTGGGTGTAGGCCTGGCGGCGATG
>JBEBAJ010000152.1:0-6249 GCA_041158965.1 Pseudomonadota bacterium
CCGAATGAATTTTGTGTGTAGAAAAGGGAGAAAAAAATGACTCAGACTGTGGTGGTTTATCACTCGGGCTATGGCCACACCGAGCGCGTGGCCGAATTCGTTGCCAAGGGCGCACAGGCCCAATTGCTGGCCATTGATGCCGACGGTAACCTCAGCGATGACGATTGGACGCAACTTGACGCCGCCGATGCCATTATTTTTGGCTCACCCACCTATATGGGGATGGTGTCTTGGCAGTTTAAAAAATTTGCTGACGCGACATCCAAGAAATGGTTTGCCGGGGCCTGGAGAGACAAGGTGGCTGGTGGCTTCACCATTTCGGCCAGCCCGAGTGGTGACAAGCTCTCGACATTGCAATATTTCATCACCCTGGCCATGCAAAACGGCATGATTTGGGTTGGGCAGCCGGCATTGAACGATGGCCGAGTCAATCGCTTGGGTTCTTACAGCGGTCTCATGGCTCAAGTAGGCCCTACCAGCCCCGCATCCGATATTCCGCAGTCTGATCTGGATACTGCGATGGCCTATGGCCAGCGCGTGGCTCAGGTGGCGGCCAGGTTGGCCAAGGTTTGATCCTGGGGCAGGTCGTGGTTTGAAGCCGGCTTGAGGTCGTTGCCCAGGGCCTCGCGTTCGTCAAAAACGAAGCATGCGCCCCGGTAGTGGGCACCGCCGACTTCTTCAAAGTACTTCAAAATGCCCCCCTCGATCTGATAGACGGAGTCCAGGCCGAGTTCCTTCAAGTAGATGGCCGCTTTCTCACACCGGATGCCGCCGGTGCAATAGGAAATCACGGTTTTGTCGCGCAGGGTGTCCAGATGTTGCCGGGCCGCTGCCGGGAAGTCGCTGAACTTGCTCAAGCGCCAGTCGATGGCGCCTTCAAAGCCACCGTGGTCCACTTCGAAGGCGTTGCGGGTGTCTAGAGTGACCACCGCTCGCCCTTGGTCGTCGTGCCCCTGATCCAGCCAGCGTTTGACAGTCTGGGCCGACAAGGCCGGGGCACGGCCCAAGGCAGGGCGGATGGCAGGGTGGTTCATGCGGATGATTTCCCCCTTGACCTTGACCCGCAGATGTCGAAATGGAGGGGCAGGTGACCAGCTTTCTTTGGATTGCAGGGTTGCCAGCCTGGGGTCAGCGCGGGTTTCATCCAGCCAAGCGCGCACCGCATGGGGGCGACCCGCCAAAAACAGGTTGATGCCCTCGCGCGCCAGCAAGACTGTGCCCTTGAGTTCATGTGCCAATGCCCGCTCGTAGAGCGACTGTCGCATGGCGGACGGATCGCCCAGATCTGTGAACAAGTAGGCGGAAATATTCAAAATCTGTTCCACACCCCATTGTATGTCGGCCCTAAAATGAGGCCATGTTTGCCCATCTGCGCCTTCACTCCGAGTTCTCCGTCGTTGACGGCACCAACCGCATCGACGAGGTGTTCAAGGTGGCTGCCGCCGATGGACAACCGGCGCTGGCCATTACTGATTTGAACAACCTGTTTGGTGCCATCAAGTTTTATAAAGAAGGTAGGGCCCGGGGCGTCAAGCCCATCTTGGGGGTTGAACTCATCACGGAGGGGCTGGGGGCGGACCCGGCCCAATGGCAGCGTGTATTGCTGTTGGCGCAAAACCATGTCGGCTACCTCAATCTGTGTGAATTGTTGGCCCTGGGTTGGACTCGCCATGTACAAAAAGAACAAGCCGTGCTGCCATGGGAGACGGTGGAAGCACATGCCGATGGCCTGATCTTGCTATCGGGCGCACAAGCGGGCTCGCTGGGACAAACATTGTTGCAAGGTGATGAAACGCGGGCCCGTGAGGTGGCCTTGCGCATGGCAGCGGCTTTCCCGCATCGTTTTTACATCGAATTGCAAAGGGCTGGCCGTGCCGAAGACGAGGCGCATGTGCAGGCGGCGGTGACTATGGCGGCCCGTTTGAGCCTTCCAGTGGTGGCCACCCATCCGGTGCAATTCACCCACCCCGACGACTATGAGGCACACGAGGCCCGGGTTTGTATCTCTGAGGGTGAAATCCTGGCCAATCCGCGCCGGGTGCGCAAGTTCACCCGCGAACAATATTTCAAATCATCGGCGCAAATGGCCGAGCTGTTTGCCGATCTTCCATCGGCCCTGGCCAACAGCGTGGCGATCGCCCGCCGCTGCAGCCTGACCATGACGCTGGGCAAGCCCCAGTTGCCCAATTACCCCACGCCGCCCGTGAATGGCCAAACCCTGGGCATCGAAGCTTACTTTCGATATGCCTCGCAGCAGGGGCTGGAACAGCGCTTGCTGCAACTCTATCCAGACCCGGCACAGCGCGAGGCAAAACGAAGCGAATACGAGCAAAGGCTGGCGTTTGAAATCGACATCATCCTCAAGATGGGGTTTCCAGGCTACTTCCTGATCGTTGGCGACTTCATCCATTGGGCCAAAAACAATGGCTGTCCGGTCGGGCCAGGGCGTGGCTCTGGCGCAGGCTCTTTGGTGGCTTATGCCTTGCAGATCACCGATCTGGACCCCTTGCGTTACAACTTGCTGTTTGAACGTTTCCTCAACCCTGAGCGGGTATCGATGCCTGATTTCGACATCGATTTTTGCCAAGGCAACCGCGACCGCGTGATCGAATACGTAAAAGACAAATATGGCCGTGAAGCGGTCAGCCAGATCGCCACCTTTGGCACCATGGCGGCCCGCGCTGCCATTCGCGATGTGGGGCGTGTGCTGGACATGAGCTATACGTTTTGCGATGGCATCTCGAAACTCATTCCCAACAAGCCTGGGCAGCACATCACCATTGCCGATGCGATTGCCGCCGAGCCGATCTTGGCAGAGCGGCTGCAAAAAGAAGAAGATGTGCGCACCCTGATCGAGTTGGCGCAAAAACTCGAAGGACTCTCACGCAATGTGGGCATGCATGCCGGTGGGGTGTTGATCGCCCCCGGAAAGCTCACAGACTTTTGCCCGTTGTACCAGCAACCGGGCAGCGAAGCGGCGGTCAGCCAGTATGACAAAGACGATGTCGAGTCGGCTGGTTTGGTCAAGTTTGACTTTTTGGGCTTGGCCACGCTCACGATTCTGGAGCACGCCCGTGGCCTGATCCAGAGACGACACCAGGGCCAGGAGAATTTTTCGTTTGACCATATCCCGCTGGATGACCCGGCCACTTACAAGCTTTTCCAGGATGGTCGCACCGAGGCTGTGTTCCAGTTTGAAAGCCGTGGCATGCAGGGCATGTTGCGCGATGCCCGCCCCAGCCGTCTGGAAGACCTGATCGCCTTGAACGCCCTGTACCGCCCGGGGCCGATGGACCTGATTCCTACCTTCATCGCGCGCAAACATGGCCGCGAAGAGGTGGTGTATCCACACCCTCTGGTTGAGCCTGTGCTGTCCGAAACCTACGGCATCATGGTCTACCAGGAACAGGTGATGCAAACCGCCCAAATTTTGGGTGGCTATAGCCTTGGCGGGGCCGATTTGTTGCGCCGCGCCATGGGCAAGAAGAAGCCCGAGGAAATGGCGCAGCAGCGCGAAATCTTCCGCGAGGGGGCCGCCAAAAATGGCATTGGTCAGGAAAAAGCGGATGAGATTTTTGATTTGATGGAGCGGTTCGCCGGGTACGGTTTCAATAAATCGCACGCCGCTGCTTACTCTCTTTTGGCTTATCAGACGGCATGGCTGAAAGTGCATTACACCGCCGAGTTTTTCTGTGCCAACCTGACCATCGAACTCGACAACACCGACAAAATCAAGGTGTTGCTGGAAGACGCCCGCAAAATGGGCATGCAAATCGAGTCCCCCGACATCAACCGGGGGCACTATGTGTTTGAGCCGGTGTCAGATCACCTCATCCGCTATGGGCTGGGTGCGATCAAGGGCACCGGCAAAATGGCCATTGATGCCATCGTGGCTGCGCGCGAGGCCGACGGGCCGTTCACCAGCTTATTTGATTTCTATGCGCGAATTGACCGAACCCGGGTGAACAAGCGCACGGTCGAAGCGCTGATCAAGGCCGGGGCATTTGACCCATTGCAGTTGAATCGGGCGGCCTTGGTGGCCTCGATTGATCGGGCGCACGACTTTGCCCAGGCTTTGTCTGACAATGCCAACCAGGGGGGCTTGTTTGACATGGTGGACAGCCACGCCAGCAGCACAGCCGAGCCCGAATTGGTGCGGGTCACTCCTTGGGGGGTGAAAGAGCGTCTTACCCATGAAAAGGCGGCCATCGGTTTTTACCTCTCCGGGCATTTGTTTGACGAATCTGCCGCCGAAGTGGGGCGCTTTGTCAAACGCCGCATCGATGATTTGGTCGATTCGCGCGAGCCTCAGCTGTTGGCCGGCATCGTGTCAGATTTGCGGCTGGTTCAGGGCCAGCGTGGCCGATTGGCTATTTTTAAATTGGATGACCGATCCGCCACCATTGAAGCCACTGCCGATGAGGCCACATTCACTGCGCACCGCGATATCTTGCGTGAAGACGAATTGGTCATCGTGATGGCCAAGGCGCAACCCGATCGTTTTTCCGGCGGTGGACTCCGTTTGAGTGTTCAGCAGGTCTGGAGTTTGGCTGCGGCGCGTTGCCGATTTGGAAAATACCTGCGCATTCAAGTCAACGGCCAGTCGCCTGACATAGACCGCCTGTTGCGCGAATTTCCGGCCCAGGTGCAAGCGGGTGAAGAGGGGGAGCTGGTGCGTGGACTGCCGGTGCGCATCCATCTGCTGCGGGAAGGCGTCAGCGCCCAAATTCAGTTGGGCGAGCGCGCCCGTTTCTTCCCATCGGATGCCGCTCTGGCGTCGTGGATGGCCCAGGCCCATGAGGGGCAGGCCCAAATCGTTTACGAATGAGGGTGTCCATGTTTTTCACCATTCCCACCCTCATGACTTGGACGCGCATCGTCGCCATTCCACTCATTGTGGGCGTGTTCTACCTGCCCCTGGAGTCAGAGTTCAAAAACCTCATTGCCACCGTCATGTTTGTGGTGTTCGCCTTGACCGACTGGCTCGACGGCTATCTGGCCCGGCGCCTGAATCAAACCTCGGCCTTCGGGGCTTTTCTGGACCCTGTGGCGGACAAGTTCCTGGTTTGTGCGAGTTTGCTGGTGTTGGTGCATCTGGGGCGTGCCGATGTGTTTGTGGCGCTGATCATCATCGGTCGGGAAATCGCCATTTCTGCATTGCGAGAATGGATGGCGCAAATCGGCGCCGCCCGCAGCGTGGCGGTCCACATGCTGGGCAAGGTGAAAACCACGGTGCAGATGGTGGCCATTCCTTTTTTGCTTTTTGACGGGCGTCTGCTGGGCATCATCGATACCGGGGTTTGGGGGCATTTTTTAATTTGGTTGGCAGCCATCCTGACGGTGTGGTCCATGGTCTATTACCTGCAAAAGGCCTTACCCATCATTCGCCAGCATTACTCCTGAGCGCGAGCGACCCTTGAGCGCCCCGTCCTCGTCGCACCGCCTTTGGCTGGCATCGATGCCGGCTGTTTTTGTGCTGATCTGGAGCACCGGTTTCATCGTGGCTCGGTATGCCATGCCGCACTCACCACCCATGAAATTTCTGATGGCGCGTTATGCCCTGTCTGTGCTGGCGTTTTGCCTATGGATCGTTTGGGCCAAGGTGCCGTGGCCGACTACGGCGGCCCAATGGCGGCATCTTGCGGTGACCGGTGTTTTGATGCATGGCGGCTATTTGGCTGGCGTATGGATGGCCGTGCGACACGGCATGGGCTCGGGGCTGACCGCTCTGATCGTCGGTGTGCAACCCGTGCTGACGGCCATTTGGATTTCTGCCTGGGGCGGTTCGGTCAGCCGCCGCCAATGGAGCGGACTTTGGTTGGGTTTTGCCGGCCTGGTGTTGGTGGTCATGCGCAAATTGGTCGAGAGTCTGGAGGTCACGCCCTTCACACTGGCCATGGCGGTGATGGCCTTGCTCTCGATCACCAGTGGCACCTTGTATCAGAAGCGATTTGTCCAACCCTGTGATGTGCGCAGCGCCAATTGCGTGCAACTGCTCGCAGCGGGTCTGGTGAGTCTGCCTTTTGCCGTGTTCGAAGCTGACCCAGTGATTTGGCACCCTGATTTATGGGGGGCCATGGCCTGGTCGGTGTTGGGCCTGACGCTGGGCGGCAGCTCTTTGTTGTACGTGCTGATTCAGCGCGGGGCCGCCGCAATGGTGTCGAGCCTGATGTACCTGGTGCCACCAACCACGGCCATCATGGCCTGGTTTTTGTTTGCCGAACCGCTGACCCCGCTGACCTTGGCCGG
>JBEBAJ010000153.1:0-6080 GCA_041158965.1 Pseudomonadota bacterium
TATTTATATAATATATATTTAGATTTTTACAGTTTTAGAATTTCTGTTTTAATTGGCACCATACAGCTAGAGTTTTTGCTGAATTCCATCAACTCCATCATCTACGATGTAAAAGCCTGGAAGGATAAAATGATTTAGTCCCCTCCGGTTTTTACTTATAAGTAAATAGAGTATTTATACTTAGTTAATGGCTTTTTATTTTATTCAAATTGCCCTTGTGAATCTCTAATAATTAATTTTTCTAAAAGTAGTAATTTTACTACCTTTAATTATTGGATTAAAATTCACAATTGGTGAAATGAAATCCAGTGAATTACATAGAAAGATCAAAAGAAATAATTGGCAGAAAGTGTGATACTCCCGCCAAAAAGAGTACAATACATGGGTCTGCAGCTAATTGCTTTCCTTGACTGCAGCCAGGTTTGAGATGGGCAGCGGTACCCCAACACCGCACACCTCCACCCAGGTCCAACACCGTCGGACACTTTTGGTGGTCACACTTTTCCCCTTGGCAAGCTTCACTCTCGTCGGCTATCTGGCCCTCGTATTGCCCCCGCTCAGCTTTATTCGACTGGCGGGTACCCAGGCTCACATCGCCTGATCTTTTTTGGTTTTCATGTCATTTCATACTTCACTGCCATTTGCAGTTGGCAAATATCTGATCACTCCGATCACCCGCACCGCTACCACCGGTGCCTACACAGCTTCTCTGTCCATTCGACGCGGTCAAGGCACACAAACCCATGACCGGGTGTATACCTTCAAGCCCGAATTCGACAACAAGGACAGCGCGCTTATGTATGCGGCGGCACAAGGGCGCTACTGGCTTTTGAACCCCGACTCACTTGCCTGACCTACATTCAACCCAGGAAACAATATGGCCAAAGAAGAACTCATCGAGATGCGCGGCAAAGTGGACGAGGTGTTACCCGACATGCGCTATCGCGTCACGGTTGAGAATGGTCATCAACTGATCGCTTATACCGGAGGCAAGATGCGAAAACACAGCATCCGCATCCTCACAGGCGACCAGGTCACATTGGAGATGTCGCCCTACGATCTTTCCAAGGGACGTATCACGTTCCGTCACATTGAAAACCGGACACCCCGCGTGGGAAAACCGGCTTTCAAACGCAAGCGTTGAAGCGTTTGCAATTCTCCCTTCACTTGTTTTACCCCGTGCCTTGATGAACTCCGGGCGCATTTTTTGAAAGACCCCCACATGAACAACAAACTTTACGTTGGCAACCTGTCCTACTCAGTGCGTGACGACGATCTGCAGCAGCATTTCTCTGCCTTTGGCAACGTCCAATCCGCCAAAGTGATGATGGAGCGCGACACCGGTCGCTCCAAAGGCTTTGGTTTTGTCGAGATGAGCACAGCCCAGGAAGCTCAAGCGGCCATCGATGGCCTGAACGGCAAAAACATGGGGGGTCGCGACCTGACCGTGAACATTGCTCGCCCGATGGAATCTCGCCCCCCGCGTGACAACGCTGGTGGTTATGGTGGCGGCGGACGTCGCAACTACTGATCCAGTCTCAGAACGACGATGGGCTGCCTTTGGTCACAGAGGCAGCCCATTTTTTTTAAACGCCCAGGTCAGGACAGTCGGCTTGGCGTTACCCGCGACTCAGTACTGCTTGTAGGGCAGGAATTTCCCAGACAGCACCACATTGACACGGTCCCCTTTAGGATCGGGCTCGCGCTGGATGTCCATGGAGAAGTCAATGGCGCTCATGATGCCATCGCCAAACTCTTCATGGATCAATTCCTTGATGGTGGTGCCGTAGACGCTGACAATTTCATACCAGCGGTAAATCAGCGGGTCGGTGGGCACGGGCGTGGGCAGCGAGCCTTTGTAAGGCACCACCTGGAGCCACTTTTGCTCGTCGGCATTGAGTCCAAAGATTTTTCCCACCGCTTTGGCCTGTGCTGGCGTGGCTGTCATCTGGCCCAGGCACAGTGCAGTGGTCCACTCCTTGGATTGCCCCACTTTTTTGGCAATATCCTCCCATTTGAGGCCTTTGGACACCTTGGTGCTGATGATTTTCTCGGTCACGTCCATGCGGTTCATGTGTTCTCCTGTGAATGAAATGGCAAGTTAATAAAGAATCAGTGCGCGGTGGCCCGGCTAACCAGGAAATCCACGATGTGATTGCGCAAGGGGTAATAGTCGTCCAGGTGATGCAAGCCTGAGCGGGTACGGCTTCGCGGCAAGGGGTTGCGAACCACTTCGGCAATGCCGCCAGGCTTATAACCATCAGGGGTGTCGGCGCCGTTGTTCATCAGCAAAATGCGATCAGCCAGCAGAATGGCCTCATCCACGTCATGCGTGATCATGAACACGGTTTGCTGCGTCTCGCGAACGATTTGCATCAATTCGTCCTGGATGGTGCCACGGGTGAGTGCATCCAGCGCACCAAAGGGCTCGTCGAGCAACAGCAT
Organism: Pseudomonadota bacterium; assembly: GCA_041158965.1. Classification (GTDB taxonomy): domain Bacteria; phylum Pseudomonadota; class Gammaproteobacteria; order Burkholderiales; family Burkholderiaceae_C; genus Limnohabitans. Next base: position 2,446 of record JBEBAJ010000153.1, read on the forward strand.
CTTGGGTTGAATGGAGAAGGCACGGGCAATGCCCACGCGCTGCTTCATGCCGCCCGAGAGTTGGCTGGGCTTTTTGTCGATGGCGTGGCTCAGGCCCACCATGTCGACAAATTTTTCCACGTGAACATTGAGTTTCGGCGTAGGCATGTCAGGCCAGCGTGACTTGACCGCAAACGCAATGTTCTGCCGAACCGTCAGCCAGGGCATGAGCGCATGACCTTGAAAGACCACACCACGCTCCAGGCTGGGGCCCGACACTTCACGCCCATCCATGAACACATGGCCCGACGTGGCCTCGTCCAGACCGGCCAGGACATTCAGGATGGTGGTTTTGCCACAACCCGAATGACCAATGATGCAGACAAACTCGCCGCGCTCCAGGCTGAACGACACATCGGCAAACACAGGGCGAGTCGCGCTGTAGGCCTTGCTGAGTTGTTCGATTTTCAAAAAACCGGTCATGGCACGGGATTCCTGTTTGGCGGGGAGAAGATCGGCTTGCAAGCGAGTGTCATTCCACATACGTCACCATCTTTTGCAATTGACCAAATATCAGATCGAGCAACATGCCCACCACCCCAATCACGAGAATGGCAAAGATCACGTTGGTCAGTGACAGGTTGTTCCACTCGTTCCAGACAAAGTAGCCAATGCCAGTGCCGCCCACCAGCATTTCGGCGGCCACGATCACCAGCCAGGCGATCCCCATGCTGATACGCATGCCGGTCAGGATGGTCGGCGCCGCGGCAGGCAGTATCACCAGGAAGGCTTTGCGAATCGGATTCACCTCGAGCGTGGCAGCCACATTGAGCCAGTCCTTCTTGACCGAGGCGACTCCAAAGGCGGTGTTCACCAGCATCGGCCAGACTGAGCAAATGAAGATGACGAAGATGCCGGAAATGGCCGAATCCTTGATGGTGTACAGCGCGAGCGGCATCCAGGCCAGGGGTGAAATGGGCTTGAGCACCTGGATGAACGGGTCGAGCGCGCGGCGCAGCAGGGGCGACATGCCAATCAGGAAACCCAGCGGAATCGCAGCCAGACAGGCCAGGCCAAAGCCCAGTGCCACCCGACCCAGCGAATGGGCCAACTGAATGGCAATCCCTTTGTCGTTGGGGCCGTTGTCATAAAACGGATTGGACAGATGGCCCCACACGGTGCTACCCATTTGTCCCAGCGTGGGAAAACCACCGGACTTGCTGGCCCCCGGATCTTTGCCCATCATCTTGGCGTACTCGATTTGGTCGGCGCTCAAACCTGCCAGAGACGCCCCCGGTCCGCTGCTGGCTGTGGCGGCATACCAGATACCCAACAGGGTGACCAGGATCAGCGTGGACAGCACCGCAGACCTGAAAGAGAGACTTCTGAAGTCGGTCACGTCAGACCGCCTTTCGAATCGCGAAGCTCTTGGCGTAGTCGGCTGCCTTGGCAGGATCGAACTCGCGCCCCATGACCTTGAACTTCGGGTAAGCGCCCTCGGGCACCTTCTGGTCCAGTTCCTTCATGCGTTTTTTCGCATCGGTCAGCAAGAACACTTTCTCGGCGATCTGCTTGTAGTTGACCTCACCCTTGATGTAGCCCCAGCGTTGCATCTGCGTGAGCATCCACACCGCCATGCTCTGCCAGGGCATGGGATCGAAATCAGCGCGATCCGGCACATTTTTGATATTGCCCAGACCATCAGCAAACTTGCCTGTGAGCACTTGACTGAGCACGATCTCGGGTTGGTTCAGGTAGGCCTGCGGTGCAATCACTTTTGCGATCAACTCGCGGTTCTTCGGGTCACGCGCCATGGCAGCGGCGGTCAGCACCGAGCGGTACAAAGCGGCAAAGGTGTTGGGGTTTTGTTGAATGAATTCTGAGCTAGTGCCAAAGGCGCAGCAGGGGTGACCGTCCCACAGGTCTTTGGTGAGCAGGTGAATGAAGCCCACCTCGTCATACACCGCACGCTGGTTGAAAGGGTCTGGACCCAGGTAGCCATCGATGTTGCCGGCACGCAGGTTGGCCACCATCTCGGGCGGAGGCACCACGCGAATTTGCACATCGGTGTCCGGGTTCAAGCCTGCTTCTGCGAGGTAGTAGCGCAACAGGAAGTTGTGCATCGAGTAATCGAAGGGCACCGCCAGTTTGAACCCCTTCCAGTTCTTGGGGTCGCGGTTGTCCTTGTGCTTCATGGCCAAGGTGATGGCCTGTCCGTTCACGTTTTGAATGGTCGCGACGTTCATGGGGGTCGCGGTGGAACCCAGCCCCATGCTGATCGCCAGCGGCATGGGCGAGAGGAAGTGCGTGGCGTCGTATTCCTTGTTCAGCATTTTGTCGCGAATCAGCGCCCAGCCGGCTGTCTTGGTGACTTCGACGTTCAAGCCTTGCTGGCGGTAAAAGCCCAGCGGATGCGCCATGATGAGCGGCGTGGCGCAGGTGATGGGAATGAAACCAACTTTCAGATCTTTCTTTTCCAGCGACCCCTTTTCCTGTGCCATGGCCTGAAGGCTGGCGATGGGTAGCACGCTGGAGATGGCGGCCATGGCCGTGCCTTTGCCCACGGCACGCAGGAAGTTGCGGCGCACGGCATCCTGCGGGAACAGGGCCTTGACCAGGCTGGCCTCGACAAAGGCGTTGCTGTAGCTCTCGAACTCGGCGCTGAGGCTGCGCGTGCGCAATTCTTGAGCCGCTCCCTCCGCCGTCAACTCGGTGGCGTGTTCAGCGGCTGAGTGGTCACGACCACAGCTGCATTTCAGCTGCAAAGGCCGGTCGGCATCGTAAGGGGAAAAATACTCTGACATGGGCGGCTCCTTGGATTGCGATTGCGAAGACTTACGCAATAGGCGCGCCAGATCGCATGGCCCCACAATAGACGCATGCGGGCACCAAGTTGGGGCAATACACAGCATCTGCCCGCTCAATTTCAGAGCGAGCTCAAGGGTTATTTGCGCCAAAAGAAGTCGATCTGCACCTCCTTGGTGCGATCGAAGAGTCTCCATCGCTGAGATGCGGGAACGCGAAGGCCCCGGCGCAGGGGCCTAGCGCTTCACGGGGCCAGAATCACAAAGCAGCCACGGCACCATCGCTGCGCGGGTCCACCGCCGCCTCAATGACGCCATTCGGGTGTCGCACCAGTGCGCCCGCGTGACCCATCGTGTCACTGAAAGCCTCGGGCAACACCTCAACCACATGCCCGGCCTGTTGCAAGGCTGTCACCAAGGCCGGGTCAAAACGATTCTCCAGCTTCAAGGACGTGGAGACATCACCCCAGGTTCGCCCCAGCAACCAGCGCGGGGCAGTGACCGCTTGCTGCAGGGTTTGACCGAAGCGGGCGTAGCGGGTGAACACCGCTGCCTGTGTCTGGGGCTGCCCCTCCCCGCCCATGGTCCCGTAGGGCATGACCCGGCCATCGTCAAAGACCGCCAGGGAGGGGTTGAGGGTATGGAACGGCTTCATACCCGGTTGCAGACAATTCAAGGCCTTGGGGTCGAGCGAGAAACTGGTGCCCCGGTTTTGCCAACACACCCCGCTGTTGCTCAGCACCGTGCCTGAGCCGAATTCCCAGTAGACACTTTGAATGAAGCTGACCGCACGGCCGCTCGAGTCCACCGCCCCCATCCAGATGGTGTCGCCAGGTTGAGCCGGATCGGGCC
>JBEBAJ010000154.1:0-7480 GCA_041158965.1 Pseudomonadota bacterium
TGGCATGTTCCCGGGCACAAATTGCAATCGCTCGGGCGGCCCATCGAGGCGCGGAATGGACGCCATCAAGCCTTGGGTGTAAGGGTGGCAAGGCCGCTCAATGATCTGGGCCACTGGCCCAGCTTCCACCACGCGCCCGGCGTACATCACCGCCACGCGGTCAGAAGTTTCCGCAATCACGCCCATGTCATGCGTGATCAACAGCACCGCCGCACGCCTTTGCCGACACACCCGGACCAAAAGCTCGATGATTTGGGCCTGAATCGACACATCCAGGGCAGTCGTCGGCTCGTCGGCGATGATCAATTCGGGCTCTGCAGCCAGGGCCAGCGCAATCACCACACGCTGGCGCATGCCCCCGGAGAACTGATGGGGGAACTGATCCAGCCGCTCTGCCGCCGCAGGAATCCCCGTGTCTTGCAACAATTCAATGGCCCTTAGGCGGGCTTGGGCCGCAGACATCGGCAAATGGGCCAATATGGTCTGGGTCAGCTGATGGCCTACGCTGTACAAAGGATTCAATGAAGTGAGCGGGTCTTGGAAGATGGCGCCGATGCGCCGCCCCCGCACCCGCCGCATCGCATCGGGCGACAAGCCGCTGATGCGCTCACCCCCCAAGCGGATTTCGCCCCCCACCACCCGACCCGGCGGCTCCAGCAGATCAAGTATCGCCGCACCGGTCAAGGATTTGCCCGCGCCTGACTCTCCGACCACCCCCAAAATCTCACCCGCATCAATGTGCAGGTCTACGTGTTTCAGGGCGTGCAAAACCCCGTGGCGGGTGGGAATGTCCACCGACAGGTCATCGACTTCGAGCAAGGGCACTGTGCGGTGGGTCATTGCAGTTTGGGGTTCAATGCGTCACGCAGCCAATCACCCAGCACGTTGACCGACAGGGCAATCATCACCAGCATCAGGCCCGGAAACACCGTGATCCACCATTCACCGGAAAACAGAAAATCGTTGCCTATGCGGATCAGCGTCCCCAAAGACGGGGAAGTCGGCGGAGTGCCCACGCCCAAAAAAGACAACGTGGCCTCGGTGATGATGGCCGTGGCCACTTGCAAAGTCGCCAGCACCAGCACCGGCCCCGTCACATTGGGCAGGATATGGCGCCACATGATGCCCGCACCCGAGACCCCGATCACTCGGGCGGCCTGCACATACTCTTTCTTTTGCTCGACCAGAGTGGCACCGCGCACCGTGCGCGCATATTGCACCCAACCTGTGAGCGTGATGGAGACCACCAGCACCACCAAAGAAAAAGCCGGGTGCTCGCCCCCCAGAAAAGCCCTGCCCACCCCAGAGATGAGCAAGGCCACCAGAATCGAGGGGAAGGAAAGCATCACATCGCACACGCGCATGATGAAACCGTCGACCCAACCGCCCGCAAAACCCGACCAAAGCCCCAAACCCACCCCGATCAACACCGACAAAGCCACAGAGGCCAAACCCACCAGCAGGGAAATGCGCGAGCCATACAACAAGGCCGACAATATGTCTCGCCCCTGATCGTCCGTGCCCAGCCAATACGCCCATTGGCCTTGTTCGGTCCAGACCGGAGGCAACAGGGCATCGGACAAATGCAGGCTGGCGGCATCGAAAGGGTTGTGGGGGGCCACCCAGGGCGCCAGTATGGCCCCGAACAGACAAAGCAATGCCACGGCCAAGGCCCACCAGGCACTGGGGGTGCGCTGGAAAGAGTGGAACCAATCGGAATCGCGCCAGACCATCAGTGATCGCTCCGCAAGCGGGGGTCCACCCAGAAGTACAACAGGTCCACCGTCAGATTGATCACCACAAAAATCAGCGAAATCAGGCACAAATAGGCCGCCATGACAGGTATGTCCGCATAAGTGACCGCCTGGATGAACAACAAACCCATGCCTGGCCACTGGAACACGGTTTCAGTGATGATGGCAAATGCAATCAGCGATCCCAATTGCAAGCCTGTGACGGTGATCACGGGCACCAGTGTGTTGCGCAGGGCGTGCTGAAAATGAATCACGCGCTCTGACAAGCCTCGCGCCCTTGCAAACTTGATGTAATCGGTGCGCAACACTTCCAGCATCTCGGCCCGCACCAATCGCAAGACCAGCGTCAGTTGGAAAAACGACAAGGTCAAGGCCGGCAAGATCAAATGTTGCCAGCCATCCAAGGTCAACAAACCGCTGGACCACGACCCGATCTTCACCACCTCACCTCGGCCAAAGCTGGGCAACCAGCCCAACCAGACCGAAAAAACCAGAATAAGCAAAATGCCGATCAGAAATGTGGGCAAAGACACCCCCACCAAAGAAGCGGTCATCCAAAAACGGCTGGCCACACTGTCGCGGTGCAAAGCCACATACACACCCAAAGGAATGCCCACCAGCAAAGCCAGCATGGCCGCCGCAAAAGCCAGCTCGAGCGTGGCTGGCAGTCGATCAGCGATCAAGCCCGACACCTCCCCACCCAAACGAAGACTCAGCCCGAAGTCACCTCGCACGGCATTGCCCACAAAGTGAAAGAACTGAATGAAGAACGGCTGGTCCAAACCCAACTCGGCCCGCAACTCGGCCACCTTTTCGGGGGTGACATCCTGCCCCAACATAAAGAGCACCGGGTCGCCCACGTACTGAAACAGCAAAAAGGCGATGAAGGCCACGGCCAGCATCACCCAAATCGCCTGTATCAGTCTTTGTAAAACAAACGCCCACATGCGCTAAACCGCCTCAGCCATCTATTTCTCCGAAAGGCGCAGTTTAGCGGCTGATCAAACCCGACTGTCTAAGGAATTACCTAGGGAAGCTCAGTAAAGCTCGCTGGGGTTTTGCAGAGCTGCCCTAGGGCTCAATCGACGGAGAAAAAGGTCATTTGCACCGAATCGGGGTGTCGCACCCCGGTGCCCATGAACAATCGATCGTTCACCCAAGCCAAGGTGCGACTGGCGGTCTCCAGGCTGGGCACACAACGGAAATACACCGCTTCGTGTGGCACCGGCTCACCGCGCAACAAACGGGCCATGACCGCAGGGTCAGCGCTGCGCAAGGCATGGTTGCGAACAAAGAGCAAATCGCCGCCATCGAGTTCGATGACATAACGGGCATCCAACTCAGACGAGGTTTGGTTGAAGATCAATTGAAAATCGGCCCCACCGGGCAACACCCGCCCTGCCCACCCCTCACCGCTGACTTGCCCGCCCAGAATAGGGATCACCCGGCGCAGCCCTCGCAAGGTCTGCCCCACGGTTTGGGGCGAGCCCACCTGCACCGATAGGTTGGAGAAAAAAGTCAGGCCGGGCGTTGGCAATGGGGTCATGGGATGGGCCTCCTCGTTGTCGAGAGCATACCCTTGATCGCATGGCTTGAATTCGCCACTGAAGCAAGACTGCCCCCAAAAACACCATCGAAACATCCTTACTTTGACTGGATTCTGTACGACCTCGATTTGAAGTCTGGGCCGCATGGTGCTGAAAGGTCGCTCTATAGCTTGCGCCACACGGCCATCACGTTCAGATTGCTCTATGGCGGCAAGATCGATCTGCTGACCCTGGCCGCCGAAGCCAATGTCTCTTTGCTGCATTCACGCCGAAGTCGCGGGGCTTGAGCCAAACGCAAACTCAGGCCAGCACAGCCACCCAGACACCCGCCGCACCCACCATGGCAAGAAAGACAGCCGCACTGCCCAAGTCTTTGCTGGCCTTGGAGAGTTCGTGCGTTTCGCTCGAAATGCGGTCGATCGCCTTTTCTATCGCCGTGTTCAGCAACTCGACGATCAGCACCAGCCATAAAGCGCCTAAAAGCCACAGGCGGCCCGAGGTACTGGGTTCCAACACGAAAGCCAGTGGGGCCAACAACAGACACAAGGCGACCTCCACACGAAAGGCCTCTTCAGATCGCCAGGCATATGCCAAACCGGCCCAAGAGTGGCCTGCGGCTTTGACCAAACGCCGATATATCCAGCTTTGTTCGAAATCTACTCCGGGCATGTGCCCTCCTCAGTCATGGGTCTATGGGGGGATGTTAAACAAATTTACAGCCTGAAATGCTCAGGGGTACAAACACCCAATCGCGCGGGCTTACTTTGATGCTATGTTATGGACTTTGAAAAGCTTCTCGAGCCATTTCAAACCAACATCAAGGAAATGTCGGACAAACCCGCCATGTGACCGATGTCATCAAAGAGCTTGCACCATGAATGATCGGCTGACACCACACTGTTATTTGAACGGCGATTGGGTGCCCTTGGCACAAGCCAGCGTATCGGTGCTGGATCGAGGCTTCATTTTCGGGGACGGCATATATGAAGTCGTTCCGGTGTATAGCGGGGTTCCTTTCCGAGCCCCCGAGCATTACCAGCGACTGGTGCGGTCTCTGAAAGAGGTGGGTATACCCCTGCCGTTTGACGAAAAAGGGTTCACCGACCTGTTGCAAGGGCTGATCCAGCACCCCGGCGCACCCGCTGCCACCGACCACACGGTGTATTTGCAAATCACCCGAGGGGTGGCCCCCCGGGTGCATGCCGCGCCGCCCGGGTTGACCCCCACGGTCTTTGCGATGTTGCAACCATTGGCCCTGCCCAATGCGCACGATTTGAGCGATGGCGTGCGATGTGTCAGTGCGCCCGAGTTCCGGTGGGACAAAGGGCACATCAAATCGACCAGCTTGCTGGGTGCCGTTCTGGCTCGGGAAATCAGTGTGCAGCAACAAGCCACAGAGACCATTTTGTTCCGCGACGATTGGCTCACCGAGGGTTCGGCCTCTAATGTCTGGGTCGTACAGGAAGGGCGGGTACTTGGCGTGCCCAAAGACGGCAGTGTGCTTGAAGGCATACGCTATGGCCTGATCGAGTCTTTGTGCCAACAACTGGCTCTACCCTTCGAACTTCGCCCGATCTCACGGGCCGAGGTCTTTGCCGCCGATGAACTGATGATCAGCTCGGCCAGCAAGGAGGTGTTGGCCGTCACCCAACTGGATGACGCCCGCATCGGCCCGGGTGTGCCAGGCCCCATTTGGCAGAAACTGCACGCCGCATACCAGTCTGCCAAAGCGAAGCACATCGCCGCCGCGCAAGCCCGGGCATAAGACCCCTACACAGGCCCCCGGTTGTCGGCCCCCCCGACCCGCGACCTCAAATCTCTGACACCCAATTCAAAATGCGTTGCACCATGGGGCGGGTGCTCAAGGGCGCACGCACATCACCCGCCAGCACATGTTGGCCGACGGCCTCGCTGTCGCGCACTTCCAATAGGGTTTTGCGCTCTGAACCCAGCCGCTCAAAGGCCCTGAGGGTCTGCTGGGGGTCTACCGTCTGGTCGCCACTGGCGTAAAGCACCAGCACTGGGGCGGTGAAAGCCGATAAATCGCTCTCGCGCACATGCTTCACCAAAGCCATCATCGGAAAAACCGCGCGTGTCGGATAGGGTGAAGTCCAGACCCGGGCTTCGGCGGCATTCGTTGGGACATTGCCGCGCATCTCGCCCTCGATCAACCCCGCCAATTGACGCCCCCAGGGCCAGTTGACCACCTCGGCCAAGGGGTGGCGGGGGCCAAAATTGGGCGACACCATCACATGCACCACGCCATCGCGCCCTTCAGGGCGCAAGCCAGCCCAGGTGGCCAGGGTGCTGCCGTTGGACACGCTGAGCAACAACACCCGCTGCCCCAATTGACGCCCGATGATCAAGGCTTCTTGCACGTCGGCAAACCAATCTTGTGCCGTGGCCAGCCCCAGCGCCTGAGCGTCCTGGCCGTGGCCGGTCATGCGGGTTTCAAACAGATTGGCCCCCAGCGCTTGCGCCAGTTGAGCCGCCAACGGTGCGGTCTCCAGACGCGAGGCACTGAAGCCATGCACATACACCACAGCCCAGGGCGTGACCGCCCCGACTTGTTGGTGCCAACTGACGCGCTTGTTCACGCCGTCGCGCAATGCGGGCACCGATGCTTCGCGCTCGGCCAACCACGCATCGAGTCGGGTCAAATCAGCCGGTGGCAGTGGCCTGGTGGCTGGCGCATCCGGCCCCAAACCGTTGCGCGGCCCCATCCAAATCGCCCCGAGCAAGAGTAAGCCACCCAAAACCCACCACCGCGGGCCCAAGCCTGCTTCCCCCCTGTCATGGCCATATCGCCTCCATCTTTAGACCGATATCAGCAATGGTATTGTTTTTTTAGAGGATTTCAGGCGATCAAAGCATCTGCCAGCGGGAGGAGCTTGCACATCGAGCCGAACAGTTTTTGTGCACCATGCGCAGTCAATGATGCGCCACCCTCCCTGATCACTCCAGACCGAGAAGAGGCCTGAGCGCAGGGTGTGCAAAACGCCTGCGCATCGTGATGGCATAGAAACTCTCCTGGAGTTGATTGAGCGTGCATCGTTCAACCAAGACCCCGCTTTTGAGCTCATCGCGCACCACCACAGGTGCCACCAATGCCAAGGCCCCCGATTCTCTGGCCAGCAAACGAAGCATGGCCATGTCATCCACCTCGGCCAAAATCCGGGGCCGCACACCGGCTTCTTCCATGATCAAGTCAAAAGCCAGCCTGACAGCGCTGTCCTGGCTAGGCAATATCAAGGGCTGATCATTCAAGTCTTGCGGAAATTTGAAATGTTTCCATCGCTTGCGCCCGCGCGCCTGAGCCACAGAAACCAAACTCATGGTTTGTTGAGCCACACGCCGACTGATCCATCCAGCAGCCGAGTCATGCGGGGCCGACTCATTGGCCAGTACCACATCTAAAGAGTGGCTGGCGAGTTGGGACAACAGCTCACGCATTTGTCCCGAAACCAATCTGACCTGCAAGCTTTGGTCTTTGAGCAGAGGCAACACCCAATCGATCTGGAAGTTGCGCGAAAGGGTGGCCACTGCCCCCACTCGCAAAACCGGGCGTGCCACTGCGGGCGTGCCGCGAAGCGTACTGAGCAGTTCCTGGCCCGATTTGAAAATGGCATCGGCATGTTCCAGCGCAATGCGCCCAGCCTCTGTCAGCTCCAAACGCCGATTTTTCCGCTCAAACAGGGCATGGCCCAAACGGTCTTCGAGCTGACGCAACTGTATGGAAAGCGAAGAGGGTGAGATGTGCAAGACCTCGGCGGCTTTGGTGAGGTGGCGGCGATGCGCAACCGCCCAGAAGTAACGAAGGTGGTGAAAGTTGAGCTCAGCCATTTCTAATCGGGTCCATTGAATTGATTTGATTTAATCAAACCAATTGTGCTGAAAGATGAACTGGACGCAAACAATGACCTTTTTTACAGTCTGGTTACGCCATCTTTGACCGATGGCTCAGCCACACTCAGGAGTCTTTATGCCGGGCCTAGACCTTCTTCTCACCAACTTGCTTCAACCCATCGTCTTGGCTTTTTTGCTGGGCACCCTTGCCGGGGCCGTCAAAAGCGAGCTTGAACTGCCCGAAGCGGTCGTCAAACTGCTGGCGATCTACCTATTGTTCTCGCTGGGCATCACCGGGGGCCGAGAATTGGCCAAGGCCGAAATGGGGAGCCT
>JBEBAJ010000155.1:0-5987 GCA_041158965.1 Pseudomonadota bacterium
CTCGGCCACAAACTGCGGTTGCGGGTAGCCGCACTTGTCGACGATGATGCGGCGCAGTTCCCGTTCGACCTTGCGGACTTCATCCACTTGGGCGCGCACGGTGTCGCACAATTTTTCAATGGTGCGGGCGGTAAAGCGGATGGTCATCAGCTCGTCACTCAGGGCGCGTTGAGCCTTGATGTAAGAGGCAGAGCCGTAGCCCTCTTTGTCGTATGCCTTGTGCACCTTCTCGAACAGGCCGGCAATGCGGTCAAACCGTTCGAGGGCGGCGTTGCGCAATTCCTCGAGTTTTTTGGTCAGTGCGCGTGAGCCACCCTGACCGTCGTCGTCATCAGAGTCATCGAATTCATCGAAGTCTTCTTCGGCCACATAGTCGTCGGCTTCGTCAGAGCTGGCAAAGCCGTCCACCACGGTGGAGATGACCACCTTGCCTTCGCGAATATCGCTGGCCATGCGCAGAATTTCTGCAATGGTGGCCGGTGAGGCGCTGATGGCTTCCATCATGGCCATCAAGCCGCCTTCGATGCGCTTGGCAATTTCGATTTCGCCTTCGCGGGTTAGCAGTTCGACCGTGCCCATTTCACGCATGTACATGCGCACCGGGTCGGTGGTGCGCCCGAACTCGCTGTCCACCGTGGAGAGCGCGGCTTCGGCAGCCTCTTCGGCCTCTTCTTCGGTGGAGCCGGTGGGGGCGTTGTCAGTGATGATCAGGGTTTCGGCGTCGGGCGTCTGCTCGTACACCGCCACGCCCAGGTCATTCAGGGTGGCGATCACCACTTCCAGGGTTTCGGCGTCGACCAGCTTATCAGGGAGGTGGTCGGAGATTTCACCGTGGGTCAGGTAGCCACGGGTCTTGCCCAGTTTGATCAGCGCCTTGAGACGGGCGCGTCGCTTGGCCATGTCCTCTTCTGAGAGGATGGTTTCATCCAGGCCGAATTCCTTCATCAAGGCCCGCTCCTTGGCCTTGCTGATTTTCATGCGCAGCGGCTTGACCTTTTCGGTCGACTCAATGGGCTCTCCTGCCAATTCCTCTTCAATGTCAGCACTCAGGTCGGCCTCTTCGTCGACGACTTTGACCTCGGCCTTGCCTTTGCGGCCAGATTTGGCAGTCGATTTGGGCGGCTTGCTGCTCTCGGCGGCGGGCTGAGGCGGGGCCTTGGCGGCTTTGGCCTTGGCCTCGGGCTTGGCGCTGGCTTTGACAGGGGCTTTGACTGGGACTTTGGTCGCAGGCTTGGCCACGGCTTTGACGACGGGCTTGGCCGTGGGTTTGGCCGTGGGTTTGGTCACTGGTTTAACGGTGGATTTGGCCGCTGTTTTGGCCGACGCTTTGGCCGCTGTTTTGGCCGGCGCTTTGGCCGCTGTCTTGGCCGGTGCTTTGGCGGCGGGTTTGGAAGCTGTCTTGGTGGTGGGCACGGTAGATTTGGATTTGTGACCGCTGCTGGGCTGGGTCGCTTTGATCGGCTTTTTAGGGGCGGCTTTTGCCGCAGGTTTGGACACAGACGCCTTGACGGCAGGTTTGGAAGCCTGCTTTTTGGGGGCGTTCACCTGGGGTTTTTTCGACGATTTAGTGGCCATGACCATCCTTTTGGCAAAACAAAGACGCCCTCAGCAAGGCGTGGGTGTTGAGAAAAAATGGAATCACTGGCAAGAGGGATGGGCGAACATTTGGTGTGCAGTCCTTGCGGTGTATGAGCGGGTCGTGCCGTAAAGGTCACAGTTGGCTGGGTCCGGAGGTGCTGCTGTCGCGCTTGCCTGAGTTTGGATTATACCCTCAAACCTGCCCTGATTTCAACTGGATCAAGCGCTGGTTCAACTGCTTGAATCGTTCAAACAAGGCCGGCTCGGCCCCGACGCGCGGGGCAATGTCACTCAGTTCGGCAGAAACCGCGATTTTTTCCAGTTGCAGCAAAATGCTGTCCAGCTCGGCCTGATCAAAAACCACCTCGGTGGGCGCGGCCATCACCACCCGATAAACAGGGTCGCGCAAGGGGTGATCGGAGAGGGCTTCAAACAAGGCGGACCAGGGCAAAACGCCGTGTTCATGCCATTGTTGCTCCAGCCATCTGAACGCTTCGCCATGCGGGTCGGGCAGGTCGCAAAGCAACTGATGCTGGCTCGATGAAAGACGGTCCCAGGCCCCCATTTCGGTGAACAGCAGTTGTATCGCCCGGTCTTCACGGCTGCTCGCCTGACGGCGCAGAGCGGTCATCCGGCGTTGACCCCCGCCAGCTTCTGCACCCGACGGGCGACCCGCCATGGTCCCTTTGCGCTGGGTATAGCTATTGGATGCGCCCTGGCCCATGCCTTGGGCATTTCGTGGGCTTGCCCCGGTGCGGGAGCCCCCTCGACCCGTCCCCCGCGAGTTCGCCGCCGCATCGGCCGCCCCCCACAGTCGCAGCAGTTCGTGGGCGCCTATTTGCACCAGGTCAGCCAGCTCGTTGACCAATTGCGATTTCAACACCCCTTCAGGCATGGCCACGACCAAGGGCTTGGCCTGGCTGGCCAACAAGGCCCGCCCCTCGGCAGTGTCCAGATCGCAGCCCTCGCGTGCAGACTCTAGGACAAATCGGCTCAGCGGCATGGCCGCTGCCACGCTGCGGGCAAAGGCGTCAGCGCCATGGGCTCGGATGAAACTGTCGGGGTCGTGCTCAGGCGGTAAAAACAAGAATTTGATGCTGCGCACATCGGTGGCATAGGGCAGGGCGCCATCCAGCGCCTTGCGCGCCGCTCTTCGCCCGGCGGCATCGCCGTCAAAGCCAAAGACCACTGAATCGGTGAATCTGAACAGTTTGTGGACGTGATCTGTGGTGCAGGCCGTGCCCAAAGTGGCGACCGCGTGCGCAAACCCCAATTGCGCCAAGGCCACCACATCCATGTAGCCTTCGGTGACCAGCACATAACCCGCCTCGCGAATCGCTTGTCTTGCTTCGAACAGGCCATACAGTTCGCGCCCCTTGCTAAAGACAGGGGTTTCGGGTGAGTTCAGGTATTTGGGCGTGCCCTCACCCAAGACCCGCCCGCCAAAGCCTATGCACTCGCCTTTGACGTTGCGAATCGGGAACATGATGCGATCACGAAAGCGGTCATAACGGCGGTGTTCGCCTTGAGGGTCGCCTGACTCGGGCTCAGCGTCTTTGTCGATGACCATGCCGCTTTCGGCCAACATCGGGTCGGCGTAGTCAGGGATGAGCGTGGCCAGAAAACGCCAACCAGGCGGCGCATAGCCCAAGCCAAACCGGCGGGCGACTTCACCCGAGAGGCCGCGGCCCTTGAGGTATTCAATGGCCCTGGGGGCCCCTTTGAGCTGCTGCCGGTAGGCGCTGGCGGCTTTTTCCAGCAAGTCGGTCAGCGTCAGCTGCTTTTGTCGTTCCTGTTGCGCCTGCTCGCGTTCCTGAGGGCTGCGTTGCTCTTCGGGCACCTGCATGCCACAGCTTTGCGCCAACTCTTTGACGGCCTCGATAAAGGTCATGCCGCTGTGATCGATCAGAAAGCCGATGGCATCGCCGTTTTTACCGCAACCGAAGCAGTGAAAAAACTGTTTGCTCGGGCTGACGGTGAATGAGGGGGATTTTTCGGTGTGAAATGGGCAAAGGCCCGAGTAGTTGGCCCCTGCTTTTTTCAGCGCCACATGGCGCCCCACCACTTCGACCACGTCGACGCGGGCGAGCAAATCTTGGAGAAAACCTTGTGGGATGGCCATACTGAATCTTCATTGTAGGGGGTGCCGTTCAGCCCACCCCCCATCTCAGTCGCCCAAGGCCATGCCCTCACGGCGCGGGTCTACGCCAGCCTGCCAGCGGCCAGTGGCATCGCGCATCAGCACATGCAAGCCGCTGCTGATTTCACCCAATCGCACCGGGTGGCCCAGTGCGCTCAATTCGGATTCGAAGTCGACCGCTTCGGTGCCTTTTTCCAGCCACACCACCCCTTGGGGCGCCGTCAGGCCCACATGTCCCAGGCTGACCGCCGCCTGGGGCCCCAGCCCCCAATGCGCCATGGCCCAAAGGGCTTGTGCCACATGGTGGATGATGAAAGGCCCGCCCGCACTGCCCAGCAGCATGCTCACTCTTTCCCGCGCCGGGCCATCGGCAGCGGCATCCCGGCTCAAGACCAGCAGCGGGGACATCGAAGAGCGGGGCCGCTTGCCAGCGCCGGGGGCGTTGGCCAGCGGGCGTCCGGTTTCGTCGCTTGGATTCAGCGCAAAGTCAGTCAGTTGATGGTTCAGCAAAAAGCCGCCCGCCCGGCCCTGTCCGGTGTTGACCATGCGGCGGGCACCAAAGGCACTCTCCAGGCTGCTGGTCAGCACCACGGCCCGGCCCTGCCCGTCGACCACGCTCAAATGCGTGGTGCCATATTCGGCTTGATCGGGCATCTGTCCAAAGGATGTGTTCACGGCCTCGGGTTGGCCGGGCTCGGCCACAGGCATGCGCCGGTTGCCCATTTGTTGCGCGCGAGCCTGTAGGTATTTCGGTGCCCACAAGACCTCCCACCCCCCCGAAGGTGCGCCCACCGAGGCCGGGTCGCCGATGTAAGCGGCCCGATCGGCAAAGGCCAAACGGGCCGATTCGATATAGGTGTGCCACCATGGTGCGCCTCGCGGGAGCGTTCGGGCGCGGGTCGGGGCCATTTCGATCAGGTTCAGCATTTGCCCCAGCGCGACCGTGCCTGAAGTGGGTGGCGGCGCACCGCAAAGGCGCGATTGAGGCAGCCCGGCCCAAGCAAAGCAAAGGGCGGGGTGCACCCGAACCCGGTCAGCGCTTAGATCGGCGGCGCTCATGGGGCTGCCACCGGGCTCACCGGCGTTGATGCGTCGCAGCAGGGCTTGTGCGACCGCCCCATCTTGCATGGCCCGGGCCCCATGTGCGGCGATCTGGCGCAGCACCCAGCCCAATTCAGGGTTGCGCAATACATGTCCCACAGGCTGCGCATCGCCTTGGGCCGTGTAGTACAGATGGCGCGCCTGCGGGTCGTCGCGCAAGAGTGGGTCTGACTGCAACAAGCCGTGCAACCTTGGTGTGATGGCAAAGCCTTGCTCGGCAAGTCGGATGGCGGGATCCAGTAGCTCGGCCCAAGGCCTGTCCCCTTCACGACGATGCATCGCCTGCAACAATGGCACCAACCCTGGCACCCCCACTGAGAGCGGACTGCGTCGGGCCGCCGCAAAGTCCATGGCTTGGCCACCGACCTTGAACAAATCAGAGGTGGCTGCGGCCGGGGCTGTTTCACGCCCATCCCAGGCGGAGACGGCGCGGCCATCAAAGCTGACCGCAAAGCCACCCCCACCCAAGCCGCTGGATTGTGGCTCGACCACTGCCAGGGCAAACTGGGTGGCGATGGCGGCATCCACGGCATTGCCGCCCCGTCGCAACACCTGCCAACCGGCACGGGTGGCTTCGGGGTGTGCGCTGACCACGCCGCGCCGATCAAATCCGACGGGTGTGCGCTCAAGGCGGGCACTGGCTGCTTCCGGTGCCGGCGCCATGGTTTGGGTCCATCCGCCCGGCGGCTGAAGCAGGCCCAGCGCCAAAGCCAGTCTCGAAGCCCAGCGCCAAGTCAGGCGCCAGACACCAGGCCTGCACTGAAAGCACTGCCTCATTGGCGCCTGCAATGCCTTCGCACTGTGGATGGGCCACGATAGGGTGGGCATGTGGGCCTGGGGCTTATTTGGGCGCCAGCCGAATCGCGCCATCCAGTCGGATGACTTCGCCGTTGAGCATGTCGTTTTCAAAAATGTGTTGCACCAAGCGGGCGTAATCGAGGGGACGGCCCAGTCTCGACGGGAAGGGCACGCTGGCCGCCAGGGCGTCTTGAACCTCTTGCGGCATGGTGAACAACATGGGCGTGCCAAAAATGCCGGGTGCGATGGTCATGTTTCGAATGCCGCTGCGCGCCAGGTCGCGGGCGATGGGTAAGGTCATGCCCACCACCCCGCCTTTGGAGGCGCTATAGGCCGCCTGACCGATTTGCCCATCGTAAGCCGCCACCGA
>JBEBAJ010000156.1:0-5916 GCA_041158965.1 Pseudomonadota bacterium
GATGCCCTTGGGCGGCATGATGAAGCTGTTGGCCGCCATGGCTTCTTCGATGGTCAAAATGGCCGGCAGCGCCTTGACCTGCACGACGGCGCGGGCAGCAGCCTCGCGGGCGTAGAGCATTTCGCGGGCCACCACCACGGCCACCGCCTGGCCGACGAACTCGACTTTGCCGTCGGCCAGGAATGGGTCGTCGTGCAAGATGGGGCCGCAGTTGTTCTCACCGGGAATATCGCGCGCGGTGTAGACGGCCACCACGCCGTGCATGGCCAAAATGGCGGCGCGGTCGATGCCCTCGCCGATCAGTTCGCCGTGTGCGACGGGCGACTTGATGATGGCGGCATACAAGGTGCCCGCGAGTTCGGGAATGTCGTCGGTGTAAGCGGCTTCACCGGTGACGTGCAGATGCGCCGACTCGTGGACGATGTGGGCGCCTTGTTGCAGGCCGGAGGTGGGCAGGAGGTTTTTGACGTCGATGGGTGCGTTCATGATCAGGCCTCCTGGGGGGTGTTTTGGGCGATGAAGTCGAGCACCAGATTGCGGGCCACCAAAGAGCGGTAAGCCCAGGTGGCGCGCAAGCCGTCGCGGGCGGTGAAACTGGCGCCGATGGCGGCGTCGAGATCGGCGGCTTGGACTTGTTCGGGGGCTTTGCCTTGCAGCACGGCCTCGAGTTTGGGGGCGCGGCATGGCGATGGGGCCAGGCCGTTATAGGCCAGCCGAACATCACTGAGCTTGCCGCCGCTGAGGCGGTAAGAGATGGCGGCGCAAGTGGCCGAGATGTCTTGCTCAAAGCGTTTGGACACCTTATGGGCCCTGAACACCTGGCCGTCTTGGGGTTTAGGCAAATCGATGGCTTCGATGAACTCGCCGCTTTGCAGCACGGATTTCTTTTGGCCGGTGTAGAACTGGTCCAGCGCAACCACGCGGGTTTTGTCGCCCCGGCGCAGCAACAAAGTCGCGCCCAAGGCCATCAGGCAGGGCATCGAGTCGCCAATCGGCGAGCCATTGGCGATGTTGCCTGCGAGCGTGGCGGTGGAGCGGATGGGGGGTGAGCCAAAGCGGCGCAAGACCTCGGCAAAGTCGGGGTAGGCTTCTTTGACCAAGGCCAGCACCGCTTCGAGAGAGACCATGGCACCGATGCGCCAGGATTTGGGGGTGGCTTGCACCTGGCGCAATTCGGACACATTGCCCAGATAGATGATGTGGTCAGGGCGGGTGAACTGCTTGTTGACCTGCAATCCGATTTCGGTGCTGCCCGCCAGCAAGGTGGCTTGCGGATGCTTGGTCAGATAGTCGGCCACTTCGGCCACGGTGGCCGGCGAGACGAATTCATTGCCCTTGCGGGTGCGCAGCACCGGCTGCACCAATATCTCGCCGTCCAGGGTCACCGTGGGGGTCTTGGCACGGGCGATTTCTTTGAGCAGGGGCACATCGGCGCTGTCTTGCAGTTTCAGGCGGCCTTTGTGCTCACAGGCCTTTTGTGCCGAGTCGATGATGGGCTTGTAGCCTGTGCAACGGCACAGGTTGCCGCTGAGGGAGTCGGTGATCTCGAGCCGCGACGGGGCCGGGTTTTTTTGCACCAGATTGACCAGGCTCATGACGATGCCCGGGGTACAGAACCCGCACTGCGAGCCGTGGCAGGCGATCATTTCCTGTTGCACGGGGTGCAGCGAGCCGTCGGCGTTCTTGAGGCTTTCGACGGTTTTGACGGATTTTCCGTCGAGGCTGGGCAGCAACTGGATGCAGCTGTTGACCGCCACATAGTCAATGGCGTCGCCCGTGGCATTGAGCTCTCCCACCATCACCACACAAGCCCCGCAATCACCCTCGGCGCAGCCTTCTTTGGTGCCGGTGCGATGCAGGTCTTCGCGCAGGTAATCGAGGACGGTGGTGGTGCGGCGCACGCCGACGGCTTCGACGATGCGGCCATCGAGCACAAATCGCACGGTATTGGTGACTTGGGTCATGAGAGGAATCGGTTGTGGCGAGCGCTTGGGTGCCCGCCGGGGTAGATGAATGTATGGGGCGATTTTAAGGAAATCGCCCGGCTTGGAACAACTTTATTTCAGGAACCCCGATAGGTTGAATAGCTCCAGGGGCTGACCAGCAGGGGCACATGGTAGTGCTGGTCGGTGTGGGCGATGCCGAAATCCAGCGGCACCCGGTTCAAAAAAGCCGGTTCGGGCAATGCGACGCCTTTGGACAAAAAGTAATCCCGCACCTCAAACACCAGGCGGTAAGTGCCTGCTCGCAGGCTGGCGTTGTCGTACAGCGGCCCGTCGGGGTTGCGCCCGTCGGCATTGAGGGTGAAACGCCGCACCAGGGTGGCTTGATCGCCCTGGGTCTGGTAGAGGGCGACTTGCATGCCGGCGGCGGGGCAGCCGTGCATGGTGTCTAAAACGTGCGTGCTCAATCCCATTATTTTGCTCCTGCTTGTATTGGCTACCGAAAGTGTATACAATTTTTGAGAACAGCACCAGAACCCTTCAAAGCGGCCAAGGTGTCGATGCGAAAGGAAGGCCCCCATGGGCAAAACCGAAGACCTGACCCCCACCCGAACCATCGTCGATGCGCTGACCCGGGCCATCGTTGAGCACCGCCTGCACCCTGGCACCAAGCTGGCCGAACAAAAACTGGCCGATCATTTCGGTGTGTCGCGCACTTTGGTGAGACAAGCCCTGTTTCAGTTGGTGCAAAAGCGATTGATCCGGATGGAGCCTGCGCGCGGCGCCTTTGTCGCCACCCCGTCGGCGGAAGAGGCCAAACAGGTGTTTGCCACTCGGCGCATGCTGGAGCTGGAGATGACGCGCACCATGGTGCGCGAGCGCAACCCGGCGCGCATCGCCGCGCTGAAAGACCATGTGGCGCAAGAGCGCGAGGCGGTGAAGCGGGGCGACGTGGCCGGTCGCACCGAGTTGTTGGGCGATTTCCATGTGCACATGGCCCAAATGCTGGGCAATCAGGTGCTGGCGCAGATTTTGAATGAGCTGATCTCGCGCTGTGCGCTGATCACCCTGATGTACCAAAGCAGCCGTGCCGCCGCCCACTCCACCGATGAGCATGTGGCCCTGATTGAGGCCATCGAACAAGGCGACGAAGCGCTGGCCGTGCGTTGCATGGATGAACACCTGACCCATGTGGAGAGCAGCTTGAAGCTGGACCGTCAAGTGCCCTCCAACGACATCTCCATGGCTTTGGCCTGACCCTTTTGAAGAGAGAGCACCATGAGCACCTATGACAGCACCCTGCCCTATCCGCGCGACCTGAAGGGATATGGGCGCGATGTGCCGCACGCCCGCTGGCCCAACGGCGCACGCATCGCCGTGCAGTTTGTATTGAACTATGAAGAAGGCGGCGAGAACAGCGTATTGCACGGCGATGTGGCCAGCGAGCAATTTTTGAGCGAGATGTTCAACCCCGCGGCCTATGAGGCCCGCCACATCAGCATGGAGGGGATTTATGAATACGGCTCACGCGCGGGGGTCTGGCGCATCCTGCGTGAGTTTGAACGCCGTGGGCTGCACCTGACGGTGTTTGGCATCGCCACCGCTTTTCAGCGCTACCCGGAGATGGCGCAGGCGCTCAAAGAACTGGGGCACGACCTGTGCGCCCATGGCCTGAAGTGGATCCATTATCAAAACATCGACGAGGCCACCGAGCGCGCCCATATGGCGCAGGCGATGGCCATGCTCACCGAGCTTTGGGGCGAACGCCCGCTGGGCTGGTACACCGGCCGCGACAGCCCCCAAACGCGCCGCCTGGTGGCCGACTACGGCGGCTTTGCCTATGACAGCGACTACTATGGCGACGACCTGCCCTTCTGGATGAAGGTGCGCAAGACCGATGGCAGCGTGGTGCCGCAACTGATCATGCCCTACACCCTGGACTGCAATGACATGCGCTTTGCCTTGCCCCAGGGTTATTCGCATGCCGACCCGTTTTATCAGTACATGAAGGACAGCTTTGACGCGCTGTATGCCGAAGGCGACCCCGATGGCCTGAACCGGCCCAAGATGATGAGCATCGGCATGCATTGCCGCTTGCTGGGGCGGCCAGGGCGCATCACTGCCCTGCAACGGTTTTTGGACCACATCGGCTCGCACCCCGATGTCTGGGTGGCGCGGCGCATCGACATCGCCAGACATTGGCAAACCACCCACCCGTTTGCGGGCTGACAGGACACACCCTATGCCTTACACATTGGCCCAACTCAACGCCGCCCCGCTGGATGAAGCGGCACGCATGCTCAGCGGGCTTTACGAGCACTCGGACTGGATTGCCGAGGCCGCCCTGGCAGAGCGACCCTTTGTCTCGCTGGCGCATCTGAAGCACGCCATGGCCCGGGTGCTGCAAGAGGCGGGCCGTGAGCCACAACTGGCCCTGATCAGGGCCCACCCCGAGTTGGCCGGCAAGGCCATGGTGAGCAAGACCTTGACCGCCGAGTCGACGAACGAGCAAACCAAGGCCGGGCTGACCGACTGCACGCCTGCCGAGTTCGCGCACATACAGCAGCTGAATGCGGACTACAACGCCAAGTTTGGCTGGCCCTTTATTCTGGCGGTGCGCGGCCCGCGCGGCGTGGGCCTGAGCAAGGCGCAGATCATTGCGGCCTTTGAGCGCCGCCTGCACGGCCACCCCGAGTTTGAGCTGCAAGAGTGCTTGCGCCACATTCACCGCATTGTCGAGATCAGGCTGAACGACAAGTTCGGGGCCGAGCCGAGCCAGGGGCATCTGGTGTGGGACTGGCAAGAGCAGCTGGCGCAACACAGCGACCCGGTCTACGCAGAGCAGGGCCAGCTGACCGTGACTTACCTCACCGACGCGCACCGGGCCTGTGCCCAGCGCATCAGCCAGTGGATGAAGGATTGCGGCTTTGACGAGGTGGGCATAGATGCCGTGGGCAATGTGGTGGGCCGCTACCACCCGGCGGGCGGCGCCGATGCCGCCCGCTACCTGATGAGCGGCAGCCACTATGACACGGTGCGCAACGGCGGCAAGTACGATGGCCGCCTGGGCATCTTTGTGCCCATGGCCTGTGTGCAGCAACTGCACCGGCAACACAAGCGGCTTTCCTTTGGCGTGGAGGTGGTGGCCTTTGCCGAAGAAGAGGGGCAACGCTACAAGGCGACATTTCTGGGCTCGGGCGCGCTGATCGGCGACTTCAAGCCCGAGTGGCTGGAACAACTGGATGCCGAGGGCATCTCGATGCGAGAGGCCATGCGCCATGCCGGGCTGCGCATTGAGGACATTGCCAAGATTCGGCGAGACCCGGCGCGCTATCTGGGCTTTGTGGAGGTTCACATCGAGCAGGGCCCGGTGCTCAATGAGCTCAATCTCCCCCTGGGGGTGGTGACTTCGATCAATGGCAGCGTGCGCTATCTGGGCGAGGTGACGGGCACCGCCAGCCATGCGGGCACGACCCCGATGGATCGGCGGCGCGATGCCGCCTGTGCGGTGGCCGAGTTGGCGCTGTACATGGAGCAGCGGGCGCAAAAGGACGGCGACAGTGTGGCGACCATCGGCCAGCTGCATGTACCCAATGGCTCGATCAATGTGGTGCCGGGCCGCTGCACCTTCAGCCTGGATTTGCGCGCCCCCACCGATGCCCAGCGCGACGCGCTGGCGCGTGATGTGCTGGCCGAGCTGGATGCGATCTGCCAGCGGCGCGGGGTGCGCCACACGCTGGAGGAGACCATGCGGGCTGCCGCCGCACCCAGCGCAGGCGAATGGCAAGGGCGTTGGGAGCGCGCGGTCGAGGCTTTGGGCGTGCCGCTGTTTCGGATGCCCAGTGGTGCCGGCCATGACGCCATGAAGCTGCACGAGGTCATGCCGCAAGCCATGTTGTTCGTGCGTGGCGAGAACAGTGGCATCAGCCACAACCCGCTTGAATCGACCACCAGCGACGACATGCAATTGGCG
>JBEBAJ010000157.1:0-5874 GCA_041158965.1 Pseudomonadota bacterium
GCTCAATGGCCCAGTCGGGGTTGTCACTCAGTTTCAGGGCGCGAGCCATGGCCTGCTGGGCCGGTTCGTATCGCTCCATGGCCCGCTCGATGCGCGCCAGCATGACCCAGTCTTCGGCCTGATCGGGGTTTTTCTCCAGCCGGGCCCGCAGCTCTTGGCCCATGCGCTCTACTTTTTCAGGCGTGATTTCTTCTTGCGGCAAACCTGAGAGGCGAACCTGTGGGTCGAGTGCGGCCGGTTGCCCCAAAGCCAGGTACAAACCGGCACCAAGCAACGGCACGCCCAGCACCAAGCCAGCCAGCGTGGAGCGCACCCAGTTCGATTCGCTCACCAGCACCACCCCCGGGCTCTGCGCGTCGACATCTTGCAGCAATCGCGCTTCGAGTTCCTCCCGGGCGCTGACCCACTCGGCCTCGCTGATGCGGCCGGTGGCATGGTCCCGATCCAGCTCGGCCCATTGCTCGCGATACACGGCCGCATTGGCCCGGGTCAGGCGATCGATGGGCTCTGTTTGAGCGCGACCTCGCATCAGAGCCCGCCATAGCACCCCAAGGACCAGAGCCATCAAGGCCAGGGCGATCGACAAAAAAAGCCAAGTGCTGCTCACTGATCGTCCTTTAACCATTGTTGGGCACGCTGATGATCGCGCTCACTGAGCTTGGGCGCCAGCACTTCGCGGCGCCGTTGCCGCAACACGCGCCACAAAACGAACAGCGCCAAAATCAAAAGCACAAATGGCCCCAGCCACAGAAAATAAGTCACCGGTTTGAAGGCTGGGCGGTACAACACAAAATCGCCGTATCGCTGAACCAGATATTGTTTGATGTCGGCGTCGCTGCGCCCCTCACGGATGAGCCCGCGGACCTCCTCGCGCAAGTCTTGGGCCAGTTCGGCATGGGAAGAGGCCAAGGACTCGTTTTGACAAACCATGCAGCGCAACTCTTCGGAAATATGCACCAGCCTGGCCTCCAGCGCAGGGTCTTCTGCCATGGGCCGGGCAACCCTGGGCTCGGTGTTGGCTTGGGCCAGCAGGCACCACAGACCTGCCGCCAGACACAGCAAGCCGCGCATCAGTGAGGCATGCATCAGGCACCCCCCAACTGCCGGATCAGGGGCTGGATGGTCTTGTTCATCAATGCGGGGGTGAGCGCCCCCACATGCTTGAATCGAATGATGCCCTCTTTGTCCACCACATAGGTCTCAGGCACGCCATAGACGCCATACTGGATGCCCACCTTGCCATCGAGGTCCATCACCGAAGACCGGTATGGGTTGCCGCCGTGGCGCGCCAACCATTGTTTGGCACGTTGGCGGGCCGCCTGTAACTTCTGATCGGCCGGCAACTGGGCCAGTTCGGTTTCCTGGGGCTGAATTTCTTTGTAATTCAAGCCGATGATGGGCACCGCATGTTCGCGGGCAAAAGCCACCAGTACCGGGTGTTCATCGCGGCATGCCACGCACCAAGACGCCCAGACATTGAGCATCCAGACCTTTCCCTTCATTTGCTCGGGACTGAAGAGGTCGTCGCTGTCCATTTGGCGCAGGCTGAAAGCGGGGGCGGGTTGACCAATCAGGGGAGACGGTATTTCGCGCGGGTCGCGTTGCAAGCCGATGGCCAGGAACACCACCAAGCCCAGGAACAAAACCAGAGGGATCAGCGCTTTTTTCATTCACGCCCCACACGCGCCGATTTTCGATAGCGCCGGTCTATGGCCGCCAAAAGCCCGCCCAAAGTCATGAGCAATACCCCGGCCCAAAGCCAAGGCACAAAAGGTTTGTAGTAAACGCGCACGCTCCACTCAGGCGGTTGAGCCTGCACCACATCGCCCAAAGACACATAAAGGTCACGCCAGAACCCACTGTCGATAGCGGCTTCGGTCATGGGCATGGCGCTGGAGAAATATCGCCGTTTCTCGGGGTACAACTGCTCGAACACACGGCCATCGCGCGAGACATCAAACACGCCTCTGACCGCCCGGTAATTCGGCCCGGGCACCTCTTGCAACGACTTGAGCTGGAATTGGTAGGGGCCGATTTCGACCACGTCGCCCAAGCCCATGCGCACATCGCGCTCGACCTCGTAAGACTTCACACCCGTGATGCCCAGCACCAACACCGCCAAACCCAGGTGAGCCAAATGCATGCCCCAAAACCCCGCGCCAATCCGACCCGGTTTGCGCAAGCGCACAATGATGTGCTGCAAGCTCCCGAACCCAACCCAGAACCCGAGCGTCGCCCCCAAGGCAGTGCCCCAACTCCAGGCCCCCAGGGCCCATGGGGTCAGCAACCCGCCAATGAGCGCCGCTGCGCCCACCCATCGCAACTCTTGCGCCAGTTCACCCATGCGGGCTTCACGCCAACGGGCCACCGTGCCCGGCACCAGCACAAACAGCAATGGGACCATCAGAGGGGCAAAGACCAGATTGAAATAGGGTGGGCCGACAGAGAGTTTGCCCATTTGCAAAGCGTCAATGATCAGCGGGTAAAGGGTGCCCAACAACACCGCGCCAGTGGCCACCACCAACAGCACGCTATTGGAGAGCATGAGGGATTCGCGCGACAAAATCGAAAACGGCCCCCCCGTGCTGACTTCGGGCGCCCGCCAGGCGAACAAGGACAAAGAGACGCCCACCACGATGGCCAGAAAAATCAAAATGAAAACGCCACGCGACGGATCAGATGCGAATGCATGCACTGAGGTCAGCACCCCGGAGCGAACCAGAAAAGTCCCCAACAAAGAGAGAGAAAACGCTGCAATGGCCAACAACACCGTCCAGGCTTTGAAACCGCCACGCTTTTCAGTCACCATCAGCGAGTGTATGAGGGCTGTGGCCACCAACCACGGCATCAGAGAGGCGTTCTCGACCGGATCCCAGAACCACCAGCCGCCCCAGCCCAGTTCATAGTAAGCCCACCACGAACCCAGGCCGATCCCAAAGGTCAGAAAGGCCCAGGCAATCACCGTCCATGGCCGCGACCAGCGCGCCCAAGCGGCATCCAGTCGCCCCGCCAGCAAGGCCGCCAAGGCAAACGAGAAAGCCACCGACATGCCCACATACCCCATATAAAGCATGGGCGGGTGGATCACCAGGCCAGGGTCCTGCAACAAAGGGTTGAGGTCACGCCCGTCAGGGGGGGCTGGCAGCAAGCGATCAAACGGATTGGATGTGGTGAGGATAAAAGCCAAAAACCCAAGCGCCACCCAGCCCATGACACCAAGCACCCGGGCCACCATGGGCAGAGGCAGATTGCGCGAAAACAGGGCCACAGCCGCACCCCAGGCCGCGAGCATGACGATCCAAAGCAATAGCGAACCCTCGTGCCCGCCCCAGACCGCAGCAAACTGGTAAGGCTTGGGCAGCAAAGTATTGGAGTGCTGCGCCACATAGGCGACCGAGAAATCATTGCCCAAAAAAGCGCTGGCCAAGCAGGCAAAAGCCAAGGCCAGCAGGGCAAATTGCAAACCGGCCGTTGGACGGGCCAGTGCCAGCCACGCCGGGTTACGGGTAAAGGTGCCCGCCAGCGGGAATACCGCTTGCACCAAGGCCACGCAGAAGGCCAGAATCAATGCGAACTGTCCAATTTCAGGAATCATGGTTTGACCGATTGAGCCGCCTTGTTGGCCGTGGCTTGATCCAGCGCATGCTGGGCCTCGGGCGGCATATAGTTTTCATCGTGTTTGGCCAGCACTTCAGCGGCCATGAACACCCCTTCATCGAGACGACCTTGTGCCACCACACCCTTGCCTTCCTGGAACAGGTCGGGCAACAAGCCACTGTAGCGCACCGGAATGTCGCGCTGGGTATCGGTGACCACAAACTCGATCACCGTTTGGCCGCGCTTGAGGCTGCCCTCTTTGACCAAGCCGCCGATGCGAAAAACCCGATTGGATGGGGCTTCACCTTGGGCCACTTGTGTGGGCGTGAAGAAAAAAACCAGATTGCTGCGAAATGCATTCAAGACAAATGCCGTGGCCAGAATCAAAGCGGCCATGCCCGCCGCAATGAATGCCAAGCGTTTCTGGCGCGGGCTCATGACGAGGCCCCCCTTTCATCCATGTCCACTTGTTGCGCCTGGCACACTTCGCGCAAGGCTTGCCGACGGGCCATGCGTGCCTGAACCACTTCAGCCACCACCACGCAGGCAGCCACACCATAGCTGCCCCACACATAAAAGCCATGATGACCCATGGCCCAGAAATCCGACCAACTGTTCCACCAGATGT
Organism: Pseudomonadota bacterium; assembly: GCA_041158965.1. Lineage (GTDB taxonomy): Bacteria > Pseudomonadota > Gammaproteobacteria > Burkholderiales > Burkholderiaceae_C > Limnohabitans. Next base: position 4,226 of record JBEBAJ010000157.1, read on the forward strand.
TCACGCCATCCCCCTGACTTCAGGCAATTGCCGCACCCAATCGGCGTGACGCTCGCGCCACAAGATCAGGCTGCGCACGCGATACAAGACCAGCGCTATGGCCATCATCCAATAAGCCAAAGCCATGATGAGCATGCCCCACAACATGGTCTGGGCCATGCTGGGCGATTGGGTCACAGACACCGATGCGCCTTGGTGCAAGGTGTTCCACCATTTCACGGAGAAGTAAATGATGGGGACATTCACCGCTCCCACGATGGCCACCAGCGCCCCCGCACGATCGGAGCGGCGTGGGTCATCAATGGCCGATGTCAAAGCCATGTAACCCAAATAAAGAAATAAAAGGATCAGTTCGGAGGTGAGGCGGGCATCCCAGACCCACCAAGTGCCCCACATCGGTTTGCCCCACAGGGCACCCGTCCAAAGTGAGAGAAAAGCGCACAAAGCCCCCGTGGGTGCCAGCGCTCGCGTCATCATGCCCGACAGGCGGGTGTTGAATACCAAACCCAGCACGCTCCAAAAAGCCATGGCCAAATAAATGATCATCGACATCCAGGAAGTCGGCACATGCACATAGATGATGCGATAACCCTCGCCTTGTACCGCATCGGCCGGAGCCAATACCAAGCCGATGGTCAGGCCGATCAAGGCCAACACCAAGGCCAGCGCGGCGAACCAGGGCCATAGCTTGCCCGCCAAGCCATAAAACGGTTGCGGGGCGGCGTAATGAAACCAGCGTATAGACATCAAACCCTCATTCCAAGGCGATTTTAAGCGCCACCGCACAGGCCCAAGGTGCAAACACCAGGGCAGGAACCAACATGGCCAACAAGATGGACAGGTGGGCTTGCGCACCCAGACCTGCCGCCTGTGCCTCTACCGCACCGGCCCCGAACACCAGCACCGGCACGAACAAAGGCAGCACCAGCAAAGACAGCAACACCCCGCCACCGCGCAGCCCCAGTGTGAGCGCGGCACCGATCGAGCCCAACAAAGACAAGACCGGCGTGCCGATCAGCAGACTGAGGGCCAACACCGCCATCGCATCGGTCGACAAATCGAACTGCAATGCCAGCATCGGCGACAACACCACCAGCGGCAACCCGCACAACAACCAATGCGCCAGTATTTTGGCTGAAACCAAAACCCCCAAAGAATTCGGTGACAAGCACAACTGCTCTAAAGAGCCGTCGCGGTAATCGGCCTCGAACAGACGCGCCAACGCCAACATGCTGGCCAACAAAGCACCCACCCACAAAATGCCAGGGGCGATCAGGCGCAACACCTTGAAATCGGGGCCGATGGCCAAGGGAAACAGGCTGGCCACCACGATGAAGAAAAACACGCCGCTGAGCACCTCGCTCTTTCGCCGCATGGCCAATAACAAATCCCGTCGGCACAGGGTGATCAAAGCGTTCATGCGGGCAATCGGTAAGTGATGCCCGCAGCAGGCAACTCTACGCTTTGGTGGCTGGTATAGAGCACTGCGCCGCCCTGTTCGAGGTGCCGGCCAAGTAATTCAGCCAGTTGTTGCACCGCCGAAGTGTCCAAGGCCACGAAAGGCTCGTCGAGCAACCACAGCCGAAACTCGCCTGGCTGCAGACGGGCCAAGGCGCAGCGGCGTTTTTGGCCTTGCGACAAAACACGCA
>JBEBAJ010000158.1:0-5855 GCA_041158965.1 Pseudomonadota bacterium
CCCACAGCCCCGACGATGGCTGCCATGACAGCATCCACCTCCGGGGCACTGGCCACTTCATCCCGCGCGGCCAGGCCCGTGTGAACTTCAATGTCGTTTAAACCCGCTTCGGCCAAGAGGACGCGCAGGGCCTGGGCCGCTTGGGGCTGGGTCATCACCACGTGTCGGGGCCGGAATTGGCGGCACTGCGCCAGCATCAAATCGACCTGGCGGGCTGCAGTCAAAGCCCAGACCCGGAATCGATCCGGGTGGCGTGCCACCACATCCAGTGTGCTGGTGCCGATAGAGCCTGTGGAGCCCAGGATGGTGAGATTCATGCATGCACCCATGCGTTCAGGCACAAAGCCAGCGGAAAAACCGGCAACAGGGCATCGACCCGGTCCAACACACCGCCATGTCCCGGCAATAAGGCGCTGCTGTCCTTCACCCCGGCGCATCGCTTGACCAATGACTCGACCAAATCACCCACCACGCTCATGGCCGTCAACCAGACCAAGCCCAACAGCGCCAAGGCCCAGCCACGCTGCATCAATACCGTGTAAAGGCTGGGCGAGCCGGAGGGAAATTGTGCGTCCCACCACATCCAGGCCCCAGCCAGCAGGCCCACACCCAGCACCGCGCCCACGACCCCCTCCCAGCTCTTGCCGGGGCTGATGGAAGGCGCCAACTTGCGACGCCCAAAAGCCCTGCCGCAAAAATAGGCTGAAATATCGGCCACCCAGACCAATAACAAGACCGACAACATGAACGTTGTGCCCACTGATTTGGCGGCCCAAAGGGCCCACCAGGTCGACCACAACACCAGCACACCCAGCACCGCACGCAAGGCCAAGGGCAGGCGCATCCAACGCTCAAGGCCCCAGCGCAGCATCCAGACGCTCCATAACAACCACAGCAAACTGATCGCCTGCCAAAACCAGTCGCCCGCCCCGTCTGCCCCGGCCAGCCCCCACGTGAGCAGACAGGCCAACAAACAGGCCAGCCCTAAACCGACCGCAGCACGCGGACCGCAGCCCATCAGCCGCCCCCACTCCCATCCGGCCAGGCTGATCAAGATCAGGCTAAGGCCAGCCAGCCATTCTGAATTGGGGTGAAACAAAGCCGGCAAAAAAATCGCCACCAGCAAAAGTGCTGTGATGACGCGTTGTCGAAGCATGCCGGACTCAAACCGCCATGATGTCCTGCTCTTTGGCAGCGACGGCTTTTTCGACCTCAGCGATGAACTTATCCGTGGTTTTTTGAATATCGGCTTCGGCCCGCTTCTGGTCGTCCTCTGAGGCCAGTTTGTCCTTGACCAGTTTCTTGACAGCCTCATTGGCATCGCGACGCAAGTTGCGAACCGCCACCTTGGCGTTCTCGCCCTCAGAGCGAACCACTTTGGTCAGCTCTTTGCGGCGCTCTTCGGTCATGGGCGGCATGGGCACGCGGATCAGGTCTCCCATGGCCGCCGGATTGAGGCCCAGATCGCTGTCACGGATCGCCTTTTCAATTTTCGCGCCCATGCCCTTTTCCCAAGGCTGCACGCTGATGGTGCGGGCATCCAGCAAAGCCACGTTCGCCACCTGATTGATGGGGGTCGGGTTGCCGTAATAGTCCACCACCACCGTTTCCAGCAAAGCCGGATTGGCGCGTCCGGTGCGGATTTTGCTCAAATGACCATTCAGGGCGGTGATGGACTGCGCCATTTTGGTTTCGGTGTTTTTCTTGATGTCGGCGATGCTCATGGTCGTCACAAATCGGTCGGTTGATGAAGTTCAGGCGTAGACCAGAGTACCCTCGTCTTCGCCCATCACGACGCGCTTGAGGGCGCCGTTCTTGAAGATGGAGAATACCTTGATTGGCAATTTCTGGTCGCGGCACAGTGCAAAGGCAGTGGCATCCATGATGCCCAGATTCTGCCCAATGGCATCATCAAAGCTGATCTTGGCGTAGCGCGTGGCGTGGGGGTCCTTCTTGGGGTCGGCAGAGTAGACACCGTCGACCTTGGTGGCTTTGAGCACCAATTCGGCACCAATTTCGGCCCCACGCAAGGCCGCAGCCGTGTCAGTGGTAAAGAATGGATTGCCTGTGCCAGCGGCAAAAATCACCACCTTGCCTTCTTCGAGATATTGCAATGCCTTGGGCCGCACGTAGGGCTCGACCACCTGCTCAATGCCTATGGCCGACATGACCCTCGCCGTCAGGCCCGCTTTGTTCATGGTATCGGCCAAAGCCAGCGCGTTCATCACAGTGGCCAACATGCCCATGTAATCGGCGGTGGCGCGATCCATACCGACAGACCCACCGGCGACACCGCGAAAAATATTGCTCCCGCCGATGACCACCGCCACCTGCACCCCCAGCCGGGTCACTTCGGCCACTTCTTCGACCATGCGCACGATGGTGGCGCGATTGATGCCAAAGGCGTCATCCCCCATGAGTGCCTCACCCGACAGCTTGAGCAAAATGCGCTGGTGGGCGGGACGGCTGGCAGTCATGGCGAGTTCTCCTTGGTTGCTTGAGTGTAGCTTTTTTCAGGGGCGAAAAAAAAGGGACCGAAGTCCCTTTTTTGATTGGATCAGCCGTTTTGCTTGGCGGCGGCCACCTGGGCGGCCACCTCGGCGGCAAAGTCATCGACCTTCTTCTCGATGCCCTCTCCGACCACATACAGCGTGAACGACTTGACCTGAGTGTTGGCCGCCTTGAGCATTTGCTCCACGGTCTGTTTGTCGTTTTTGACGAAGGGCTGGTTGAACAAAGACACTTCTTTGAGGTATTTTTGCACTGCGCCTTCAATCATCTTGCCGACGATCTCAGCCGGCTTGCCGGACTCTGCGGCCTTGGCGCTGGCCACCGAACGCTCTTTTTCGATCAGCTCGGCGGGCACCTCTGCCGAAGTCAGGGCCACCGGCTTCATGGCGGCCACATGCATGGCCACATCGCGAGCCGCTGCCTCATCGCCTTCGAACTCGACCATCACACCGATGCGGGTGCCGTGCAAATAAGAGGTGAGGCCGGCGCTGCCGTCAAACAATTTGAAGCGGCGAAAGCTCATGTTCTCGCCGATCTTGCCGATCAGGCCCTTGCGCACATCCTCCAAGGTGGGGCCAAAGCCATCCTGGCTGTATGCCAGTGTGCCCAGCGCTTCGATGCTGGCGGGCTTGTGCTTGACGACCAACTCAGCGGTTGCCTTGGCCATGGCCAGGAAAGCGTCGTTCTTGGTGACAAAATCGGTTTCACAGTTGATCTCGACCAAGGCACCCACCTTGCCGCTGATGTGGCTGCTGACCACGCCCTCAGCGGTCACACGTGAGGCGGCCTTGCCGGCCTTGCTGCCCAATTTGACGCGCAACAGTTCCTCGGCCTTGGCCATGTCGCCGTCGGCTTCGGTCAGGGCTTTTTTGCACTCCATCATGGGTGCGTCCGTTTTGGCGCGCAGCTCGGCGACCATGCTTGCGGTGATTGCTGCCATCAGATTCTCCGTATTCAATCCAAAAGAAGTTCAAGAAAAAGGGGCTGTATCCAGCCCCTGAGTCCAGGCCCGGACATGGGCCATGGGCGATGGGGTTCAGGCGGCTGCGCCGTCCTCGACTTCAACGAACTCGTCTTCGCCAGTGGCAGCGGCCTGAACCACTTCAGAGACGGCGTTGGCACGGCCCTCCAGAATGGCATCGGCGATGCCACGGGCGTACAAAGTGACGGCCTTGGAGGAATCGTCGTTGCCGGGAATGACGTAATCGATGCCCTCGGGCGAGTGGTTGGTATCGACCACACCGATCAGGGGAATGCCCAGTTTGCGGGCCTCGGCCACGGCAATCTTGTGATAGCCGACATCAATCACAAAAATGGCGTCGGGCAAAGTATTCATGTCTTGAATGCCGCCTATGTCTTTTTCCAGCTTTTCGAGCTCACGGCTGAACATGAGCTGTTCTTTTTTGCTCATGCTGTCCAGACCGGCTTCGAGCTGGGCTTTCATGTCTTTGAGGCGCTTGATCGAGGTTTTGACGGTCTTGAAGTTGGTCAGCATGCCACCCAGCCAGCGCTGGTCGACATACGGCACACCGGCGCGTTGCGCTTCGGCCGCCACAATCTCACGGGCCTGACGCTTGGTACCGACCATCAACACCGTGCCACGGTTGGCCGCCAGTTGGCGAACAAACTTGACCGCATCCTGAAACATCGGGAGCGATTTTTCGAGGTTGATGATGTGGATTTTGTTGCGATGTCCGAAAATGAACGGGGACATCTTGGGGTTCCAGAAGCGGGTTTGGTGTCCGAAGTGGACGCCGGCTTCCAGCATTTCACGCATGGTGGTAGACATGAAGGTCTCTCCTGAAGGTTGGGTCTAAAATCCGGCTCGAATGAACCTCTGTTGCGAATAGAGGGCCACACCTTATATGAACCGGTCAGCGATTTCGCCCCAGATGGCCAAAGGGCCGTCTGACGAGTGGCCCCAGATGGCCAAAGGGCCATCTGACGAGCGACTCGTGTCCATCAAGGACAAAGCCGAAAGATTCTAGCACAACCATGTCCAAACTTCCCCAGTCAGAACAAGCGCAGCGGCCAGAGCCAATCCGGGGGATCGCGCCACACCCACTGTGGGACGCGAATGCCACCCGGGTGATCGAGCATCTGGCCCTGGCTCGCAGCACCCCGCACGACCTGATGGCCCGTGCGGGCGCTTCTGTGGCCAGACTGGCGCGGGCTTTGGCCCCACACAGCCGCCTCTTTTGGGTGGCTTGCGCAAACGGCAACAACGGCGGCGACGGTCTGGTGGCGGCCCTGCAATTGCACCATTGGGGCTACCCGGTCTGGGTCAGTCGCCTGCCGGGCACCCCGACCCCGGACAGCGATGCCGCCTGGGCCCTGGCGCAGGCCCGCCAAGCCGGGTTGCAGTGGCACGACACCCCGCCCGATCGGCCCTGGGGCTTGGCCATTGACGCGCTGTTTGGCTTGGGCGCCAGGCCTGATTTGCCCGACTTGGCCACGGACTGGGTGCGCCATATGCGCTGCAGTTCGGCGCCCTTGCTGTGCGTCGATGCGCCCACTGGCTTGCACCCCGGCACTGGCGCCTGGTTTGGCCCTGATGAGGGGCTGGCGCGACCTCAGGGCACGACCCACACGCTGAGCCTGCTGACCCTGAAAACCGGCCTCTTTACAGGGGCGGGACGAGATGCTGCCGGTCAAGTTTGGCTCGACCCTCTGGGTGAGGCACCCGATGTGGCCACAGCCAGCGCCACCTTGCTGGGCCCCCCATCCGAGCCCCCACCGGCCCAAGACTCGCACAAGGGGCGCATGGGCAGCGTTTGGGTGATTGGCGGCGACCAAGGGCTCACAGGGGCGGCATGCCTGGCCGCCCAGTCGGCGCTTCGGCGCGGCGCAGGTCGCGTTCATCTGCAGTTATTGGCCGCACAGGGTGCGGCCCTTTCCCGGCCACTGGCACTCATGAGCGCACAGGCTTTGCCCAGTGATTTATCTGAATACACGGTGGTGGCAGGTTGCGGGGGCGGCAGGGCCATCGCCGGCGCCCTGCCCCGCTTGCTATCGGCAGCGCCACGCCTGGTGCTGGATGCCGACGCGCTCAACGCCATCGCCGCCGATGCCCAGCTGCAAACCCTCTGGCGGCAGCGGGCGGCACGGGGTCGGCAGACCGTCATCACCCCACACCCCCTGGAGGCCGCACGATTGCTGGGCACATCGGCCCGTGAAATTCAGGCCGACCGGCTGTCGGCGGCCAAGCAATTGGCCCAATGGGGGGGCAGCGTGGTGGTCTTGAAAGGCTCGGGCAGCGTACTGGCCGACCCCGATGGCCACTTGGCCATCAACCCCAGCGGCAACCACCGCTTGGCCACAGCGGGCAGCGGCGATGTGCTGGC
>JBEBAJ010000159.1:0-8610 GCA_041158965.1 Pseudomonadota bacterium
CTGGCTTTGCCGATGCCGGTGCCCAAGGCGGTGATGAGGGTGACGATTTCGTTGCTGGTGAGCAGCTTTTCGTAGCGGGCTTTTTCGACGTTGAGGATCTTGCCGCGCAAGGGCAAGATGGCCTGGAATTTGCGGTCACGGCCTTGCTTGGCCGAGCCACCCGCCGAGTCACCCTCGACGATGTAGATTTCGCACAGCGAGGGGTCTTTTTCCTGGCAGTCGGCGAGTTTGCCGGGCAGGCCCATGCCATCGAGCACGCCTTTGCGACGGGTCATTTCGCGGGCACGGCGGGCGGCTTCGCGGGCACGGGCGGCCTCGACGATTTTGCCGCAGATGATTTTGGCGTCGTTGGGGCGCTCTTCGAGGAAGTCGGTGAGGGCTTTGGCCACGATGTCTTCGACCGGGGCACGGACTTCGCTGGAGACCAGTTTGTCTTTGGTCTGGCTGGAGAATTTGGGCTCGGGCACTTTGACCGAGAGCACGCAGCACAGGCCTTCGCGCATGTCATCGCCGCTGATTTCAACTTTGGCTTTTTTGGCGAGTTCGTTTTGCTCGATGTATTTGCTGATGACCCGGGTCATGGCGGCGCGCAAGCCGGTGAGGTGGGTGCCGCCGTCGCGCTGAGGGATGTTGTTGGTGAAGCACAGCACAGATTCGTTGTAGCCGTCGTTCCATTGCATGGCGACTTCAACACCAATTTCGGTGCCGGGGATTCCGCCATAGGAGTCTGCCGGGCGCGAACCAATGGCATGGAAGGCGTTGGGGTGCAACACCTTTTTGTTGGCGTTGATGAAGTCGACAAAACCTTTGACGCCACCGGCGCCAGAGAAGTCGTCTTCCTTGGCGCTGCGCTCATCGACCAGACGGATGCGCACGCCGTTGTTCAGGAACGAGAGTTCGCGCAGGCGCTTGGCCAGGATTTCATAATGGAAATCGTGGTTTTGCGTGAAAATTTCGATGTCGGGCAAGAAATGCACTTCGGTGCCGCGCTTGTCAGTGGCCCCGGTGATTTTCATGGGGGAGACTTCAAAGCCATCCACCGTTTCGAGCAGGCGGGATTGCACCACGCCTTTGGAGAATTCAAGGGCGTGCACTTTGCCTTCGCGGCGCACGGTAAGGCGCAGCCATTTGGAGAGTGCGTTCACACACGAGACACCGACGCCGTGCAGACCCCCCGAGACTTTGTAGCTGTTCTGGTTGAATTTGCCGCCCGCGTGCAGCTCGGTGAGGGCAATTTCTGCGGCGCTGCGTTTGGGTTCATGTTTGTCATCCATCTTGACGCCGGTGGGGATGCCGCGCCCGTTGTCGACCACGCTGATGGAGTTGTCGGAGTGGATGGTGACCACGATGTCGTCACAATGCCCCGCCAGGGCTTCGTCGATGGAGTTGTCGACGACCTCAAACACCAGATGGTGCAAGCCGGTGCCGTCGGATGTGTCACCGATGTACATGCCCGGGCGTTTGCGCACTGCTTCCAGGCCTTCGAGGATCTGGATGGAGCCCTCGCCATAACTGTCTGCGCCGGTGGATCCGGCGCTGTTTTCTTCGGTCATTGTGTGTGTTCTTTCGCGGCTGCTTAGATGCGCATGGGCATCACGACATATTTGAACTGGTCGTGATCAGGAATGGTGATGAGGGCAGAGCTGTTGGAGTCGGCAAGGTCAATGCGCACCATGTCTTGGTCCATATTGCCCATGACGTCCATGAGGTAGGTGACGTTGAAGCCGATTTCGATGGCGTCACCGCTGTATTCGATTTCAAGCTCGTCGATGGCTTCTTCCTGTTCTGCATTGCTGGAGGCGACGCGCAGGAGGCCGGGTTCGAGATTGAGGCGCACGCCTTTGAATTTTTCACTGGTGAGGATGGCGGTGCGCTGCAAACAAGCCAACAGGGGCAGGCGGCCCAGGATGATGCTGTTTTTGTGGCCTTTGGGGATGACGCGGTTGTAATCGGGGAATTTGCCTTCGACCAGTTTGGTGACAAACTCCATGCCGTCGAATGAGAATTTGGCCTGGTTACCGGCGAATTGCATCTCGATGCTGCCTTCTTTGTCGCTGAGCAGACGCTGCAACTCGAGCACGGTCTTGCGCGGCAGGATGACTTCCTGGCGCTGTTGCACGTCGTTTTCGAGTGTGGCGCTGGCGTACGCGAGGCGGTGGCCGTCGGTGGCCACCAGGCTGAGTTGTTTGCCTTCGGCAACGAACAAGATGCCGTTGAGGTAGTAGCGGATGTCATGCACCGCCATGGAGAAGGAGACTTGGTTCAAGAGCTGCTTCAAGGTTTTTTGCGGCACGCTGAAGGCTGGGCCGAAGCTGCTGGATTCTTGAACCAGAGGGAACTCTTCAGCCGGCAGAGTTTGCAGGGTGAAGCGGCTTTTGCCGCCCTTCAGGATGAGTTTGTTTTGGTTGGACTCGAGGCTGACGGTTTGATCGCTGGGCATGGAGCGCAGGATGTCGATCAGTTTGCGGGCGCCCACTGTGGTGCTGAATTGCCCGGCATCGCCATCGAATTCGGCTTGAGTGCGGATTTGGATTTCCAGATCACTGGTGGTGAATTGCAAGACCTGACCCGTTTTGCGTATCAGCACATTGGCCAAGATCGGCAATGTGTGACGACGTTCCACAATGCCAGAGACTGACTGCAGCACATCCAGAACCCGTTCTTGGGTGGTTTTCAGAACGATCATGTCTTCCTCTTGAATCAATGAATCAGAATAGGGTTAGTAGATAGAGTCGACCCATTTCTGTGGAGAACCCTATTTTCCTCTTTTTTTTCAATTTCGAAAAGAAAAGCATTGTGGGGAAGCCGCGCACGAAGTGGTTGGGGAAACTGAACAACTTGCAGGCCAAGCCGCGGTCGGTGGATAAGTAAGGGGTTGTGCCAGATCGATCCACAGCCTTATCCTTTCAGGGTTTGTTCCAGCACGTGCAGCTGCTGGTTGAGGTCGCTCATTTGTTGGCGTTCGGTGCCGATTTTGCGAACCGCATGCAACACGGTGGTGTGGTCGCGGCCCCCGAACAGCTCGCCGATCTCGGGCAGGCTTTTCTGGGTGAGCTCTTTGGCCAGATACATGGCAATTTGGCGAGGGCGGGCGATGGAGGCCGGACGTTTTTTGGAATACATGTCGGCGACTTTGATTTTGTAGTAGTCGGCCACGGTTTTCTGGATGTTTTCCACTGAAATCTGGCGGTTTTGGATGGACAGCAAATCGCGCAGGGCGTCGCGGGCGAGCTGTATGGAGATGTCTTTCTGGTTGAAGCGGGAGTAGGCCAGGATTTTGCGCAGGGCCCCCTCGAGCTCACGCACGTTGGAGCGGACGTTTTTAGCCACAAAGAATGCGACTTCTTCGGGCATTTCAGAGCCTTCGGCCTGGGCTTTGCTGATGAGGATGGCCACCCGCATTTCGAGCTCTGGGGGTTCGATGGCCACCGTGAGGCCGGAGTCGAAGCGCGACACCAGGCGTTCGTGGATGTCGGCCAGCCCTTTGGGGTAGGTGTCGCTGGTCATGACAATGTGCGACTTTTTGGCCAGCAGGGCTTCGAAGGCGTTGAAGAACTCTTCCTGGCTTCGTTCTTTATTGGCAAAGAACTGCACATCGTCGATGAGGAGCAAATCGAGCGAGTGGTAGTAGAACTTGAATTCGTCGAAGGTTTTGCGCTGGTATGCCTTCACCACATCGGTGACAAACTGCTCGGCATGGATGTACAAGACCTTGGCCTGTGGACGCTCTTGGATGAGGCGATTGCCGATGGCATGCATGAGGTGGGTTTTACCAAGACCGACACCGCCATAAATGAAGAGCGGGTTATAGAGCTCGCCGGGCATGCTGGCCACATGCATGGCGGCGGCGCGGGCCATGCGATTGGCGGTGCCCTCGACCAAAGTGTCAAAGGTCAAGCTTTGGTTCAGGCGCGAACGAAAGCCTGAGGGTTCGGGTTCGTCGACCGGGGTGACAAACAGGGGCTGAGACAACTCTGAGTCTATAGAGGGCCTGATGAATGTAGACCGGGCGACGGGTTCTTTGCTAGTGAGTGCAAACTCAATTTGAACGGTTTGGCCATTGAGCTCGTGCAAAAGACCGGCCAGTTTGGCCCCGTATTGGGCGCGGACCCAGTCGAGCTTGAAGCGGTTGCCCACCCAGACGGTCAGTTTTTGCCCATCGTCGGAGAGATCGGCCACCAGGGGTTTGATCCAGGTGTTGAATTGTTGCTCTGGGAGTTCTTGCGCCAATCGGTCGACGCATTGCTGCCACAGGCTGGAATCGGAGAAGGCCATGTGGATATTGTGCCCAAAAAAACCCCCGAGGCCGTGAATTATCAAAAATTTATCCACAACCTAGGGAAGCCCTCTATGGGGTTCTCCCAAGGGTAAAACGAAGTAACCGCTAACTAAGTGCTAGAAAACAAGAAAAAGAGCCAGCAAAACCTCGGGAATAGGAAAAAGGCGAATAAATTTGCGATAATGGCGGGTTCACTTATCAACCTACCTCAAGAGCGCATCATGAAACGCACTTATCAACCTTCTAAGACACGCCGTGCCCGTACCCATGGTTTTCTGGTTCGCATGAAAACCCGCGGTGGCCGTGCCGTGATCAATGCCCGTCGCGCCAAAGGCCGCAAGCGTCTGGCTGTCTAAGCTCGGTTCCCAATAGGGGCGCTGGCGCATGGTTCAGACCCGCACCGTCAAATTGCGGCACAAAACCCAATTTCAAACGGGCCTGGATCAATCCGTGGTGGCCCGCAGCCCCCACTTTGCCCTGCACGGGGCAAGGCCCCAGCCCGAAGCCCAAGCCGAGGCCGCTGATGAGCGTTGCATCGGTGCGGTGATTCCTAAGCGCTGGGCCAAACGCGCCGTGACCCGCAACACCATCCGTCGCCAGATTTATCAGGCCTGGTCTGAATGGAGCCACCGTTTGCCCTGCGGCATACATGTGGTGCGTTTGCGTCAGGGTTTTCAGGCCAGCCAGTTCCAAAGCGCCACCTCTGACCATTTGCGTCAGGCCTTGCGGCAGGAATTGAATCAGCTTTTTGCCCAGCGGGCGCAGTCATGATCCAGCGCATCTTGATCGGCCTGGTGCAAGGCTATCGCCTGTTGCTGAGCCCGTGGCTGGGTTCGGCTTGCCGGATGACGCCAACGTGCTCGGCCTATGCCTTGCAAGCCTTGCAGACGCATGGCGCCGGACACGGTTCTTATTTGGTGCTGCGCCGCCTGGCGCGTTGCCACCCCTGGTGTGAAGGCGGCCACGATCCGGTACCGCCCAGTGCATCAGCTTCTCTTTCGACATCTGCCAACCACCCTCAGGGTCATGCATGAACGACATACGCCGAACCATTCTTTGGGTTATTTTTGGTTTCTCCATGGTCTTGTTGTGGGACCAGTGGCAAATCCATAACGGCAATAAGCCCACATTCTTCCCCCCGGCACCCAGCAAAACGGCCGAACAAGGCGGCGGAGCGGCCAACGCGACGGGTGGGGTGCCTAATGCCAGTGCCAGTGCCAGTGCCAGCGCCAGTGGCGCCGCCCCGACGCCGGGCGCCGCACCCGGGGCAGGTGTGCCGACACCGCAAGGCAGCAGCGTGGCCCGCGAGAAGCATGAGATCAAGACCGATGTGTTGCACCTGGTGATAGATGGCGAAGGGGCGAACATTGTGCGCGCCGATTTGCTGGCCTTTAAGAACCACGGGCAAGCCGACCAGTCGATGCGTTTGCTGAGCGACAGCAGAGAGCTGATGTATCAGGCGCAAAGCGGTGTGGTGACCCAAGACCCCAATGCCAGCACCCCGACGCACAAGACCCCGATGCGGATGGTGAGCCAGGGCACGCAGCTGAAAGAGGGCCAAGACCGGCTGGAGGTGGTGTTTGAGTCTGAGGTGCTGGGTGGCTTGCAATTGGTCAAGCGCTATACCCTGACCCGTGGCCAATACCTGATCAAAACCGAGTTTGAGATCATCAACCGGGGCAATGCGGCGGTCACCCCGCAGTTGTATGTGCAGCTGGTGCGTGACGGCAGCAAGCCTGCGGGTGAGTCGGCGTTTTATTCGACGTTCACCGGGCCGGCCATTTATACCGGCGCCAAAAAATACCAGAAGGTGGAGTTCAGCGACATTGAAAAGGGCAAGGCTGAGTTTGAAAAACAGTCAAGCGATGGCTATGTGGCCATGGTGCAGCACTATTTCACCAGTGCCTGGTTGTTGCCTGATCAGACGCGCCGCGACATTTATGCGCGCAAGATCGATGCCAATATGTATTCGGTGGGCATGATCGCCCCGCTGGCGGCGATTGAGCCGGGCGGCAAAGCAGTCAGCCAAGCCAGTTTGTATGTGGGGCCGCAGCAAGAGAAAAAGCTGGAGGCCATTTACCCGGGGCTGGAGCTGGTGAAGGACTACGGATGGCTGACCATTTTGGCCAAGCCGCTGTTTTGGTTGTTGAATGAGCTGCATCAGCTGTTGCACAACTGGGGCTGGTCGATTGTGGCGCTGGTGGTGTTGTTGAAGATCGCTTTTTATTGGCTCAATGCGCAGGCCTATCGCAGCATGGCCAAGATGAAGGCGATTAACCCACGGGTGATGGAGCTGCGTGAGCGCCTCAAAGACAAACCGCAGCAGATGCAAATGGAGATGATGAAGCTGTATCGGGAAGAGAAGGTGAATCCGATGGGCGGCTGTTTGCCGATTGCGATTCAGATCCCGGTGTTCATTGCGCTGTACTGGGTGTTGCTGTCGACGGTCGAGATGCGCGATGCGCCTTGGCTGGGTTGGGTGACGGACTTGGCCTCGCCGGACCCGTACTTTATTTTGCCGGTGCTCATGACCGCTTCGACCATGTTGCAGACCTGGCTCAACCCGACCCCGCCAGACCCCATGCAGGCCAAGCTGATGTGGATCATGCCGCTGGCTTTCAGTGTGATGTTCTTCTTCTTCCCCTCGGGTTTGGTGTTGTACTGGTTGACCAATAACATCCTGTCTATCGCCCAGCAGTGGATGATCAACAAGCGCCTGGGTGTATTGAATTAAGGGCCGATGGGCGATTTGGACCGCCGTGACCCGATCCTGGCACCGGCCACGCCGCCGGGGCGGGGTGCGGTGGGGATTGTGCGCATCAGTGGCACGGGTCTTTTGGATTATGCGCAAGCGTTGGCCGGGCGGCCTGTGCAAGACCGGCATGCCCATTATTTGAGTTTGTTGGATGAGCACGGCGCCCCCATAGACCAGGTGCTGATGCTGTATTTCCGTGCGCCACACAGTTATACCGGCGAGGATGTGCTGGAAATTCAGGGGCATGGCGGTCCGGTGGTGATGCGCCTCATACAGGCGCGTTGCATGCAGTTGGCCGCCAGCAGCGATGCCGCCGGCCCGCCTTTGTTGCCCGGGCTGCGAGCGGCCCGCCCGGGTGAATTCACCGAGCGGGCGTTTCTGAACCACAAACTCGATTTGGCGCAGGCCGAGGCCGTGGCCGACCTGATCGAGGCCAGCACCGAGCGTGCCGCGCGCAGTGCCAGCCAGTCGCTGAGTGGGGTGTTTTCCAAGGACATTGCCCGCTTGCTGGATGAGCTCACGCATTTGCGCATGTTGATTGAGGCGTGTCTGGACTTTCCGGAAGAAGACATAGACTTTGTCGAGCAGTCTGACGCGCGTGGCCAGCTGCAGCGCTTGAGTGCGCATTTGGCGCATACCTTGCAGCGCAGCCAACAAGGGGCGGTGTTGCGCGAAGGCTTGCGGGTGGTGATTGCGGGGCAGCCCAATGCGGGCAAGAGCTCTTTGCTCAATGCATTGGCCGGGGTGGATCGTGCCATTGTGACCCCGGTGGCGGGCACCACACGCGATGTGCTGACCGAGGTATTGCACATGGATGGCGTGCCCTTGCATGTGGTGGATACTGCGGGCTTGCGTGACACCAGCGACCCGAAGCTGGACCCGGTGGAAAAAATCGGCATCGAGCGCGCCTGGCAAGAAATAGAGCAAGCCCATGCGGTGCTGTTGCTGAGCGACATCACGCGGCAAAACGATGCGGACCATTTGGCGCGCGACCGGGAGATAGAGGCGCAGCTGCGTGAGCGCATGCCGCAGGACACGCCGGTGCTGCATGTGTGGAACAAGACGGACGCCATGGCCTGGTCGGGCGAGCGAGCATCCGCGCCACCCTTGATGCTGTCGGCCAAAACGGGCGCAGGTTTGGATGAACTCAGGCAGCGCTTGTTGCAAATAGCGGGGTGGGATCAGGCAGCGGCAGAGGGTGTATTTATGGCGCGTGAGCGGCACCTTCAGGCGTTGCGGCGTGTGCAAGCGCACCTGCACCTGGCGCAAGCGCATTTGGGCGAGGCCGAGGCGGGCCCGCCGGTGCCGGTACCGCTGGATCTGGTGGCGGAAGAGTTGCGCCTGGCGCAAGTGGCTTTGGGGCAAATCACCGGGGTGTTTGATGCGGATGATTTGCTGGGGGTGATTTTTTCGCGGTTTTGTATCGGCAAATAATCACCTTCGGCGATGGGGGTGTCTTCGTCGATGACGGCATTGACGCCGTTGGCACGGCGCAGTTGCACCAGTCGCACCCCTTGTGGGCCCAGGGCCAGGTCGGCGACTTTGAGGCCGACGGCTTTGGCCCCCAGCGGCAGTG
>JBEBAJ010000160.1:0-5786 GCA_041158965.1 Pseudomonadota bacterium
ATGACAATATCGGGCCTACGCGCCAGTATCTGGCTGTCATCGGCCAAGATGCGGTCTTTGCCCATGGGGTTTTGCGCCAACTCGGGAAAGATGTCATCCCCACCAGCAATGCCGATCAGCTCAGAGACCCATCGAATGGCGGAGATGCGAGGCTCATCCCACTCTTCAAAATAAACCTTGGGGCGGCGCGGCCAGTCGGCGCTGGCGATGCGCATGCGCGCCAGCGCTTCCTGCCACTCTTGCAGCAAGGCTTTGCCGCGTTCGGCCTGATCCACCATGGCCGCAACCTGAAACAGGACCTCGAAAATTTGCGCCACACTGCGCTGATTGAAAACCGTGACCTGCACCCCGGCGCGGATCAGAGCCGAGGCAATATCGGCCTGTAAATCAGAGAAACCCAAGACCGCATCGGGTTCCAGCGCCAGGATCTGGTCGATCTTGGCGCTGAGGAACGCGCTGACGCGGGGTTTTTCAGCACGGGCCCGACGCGGTCGCACCGTATAGCCAGAAATGCCCACGATGCGGTGCTCTTGCCCAAGCAAGTACAACCACTCGGTGGTTTCTTCGGTCAGGCAGACGATGCGTTGCGGGCCCATATTGCCTCATCTTGACAGATAACTCAGGCCCAACAGCCAGGTTCGGGGCTGAGGGGCATACCCAGCCACCGGGCTTTGTGATTGATCGCCTGCATTGAGCAAACTGACTTTGGCACTGAGCTGTGGGCTGAGTTGATGCTCGGCAGCGAGATGGTGCAAACTGTAGCCCGAGGTGACCGAAGGCGCCGAAGAAGAATCGCCGGGGGCCAAGGTATAGCGTTGGGATGTGCCATAGACAACCCAGCTCAGGCGAGTATTCGAACTGACCTGATAACCCAAACGCCATTGCCCAAACCTGTTGGCCTTGTTCAGGGGCTTGATGGTGGAGTTGAGGTTTTCCGGGTTCTGCCAGGTCATGCTCAAGCCCACTTGCCAGGGGCCGCTGACCCAGCTGGACCCCCACTCATACCCTTTGTTGCGAGATTCACCGATGTTTTCAAATTGATAAACACCTTGATCGCGCCAGAATGGATCAGACACCAACTGGCTGCCGGCGCTGATGAGGTTGCTGTAGCGGGCCTGAAATGCAACCAGCCGCCATTTGAATTTTTCTCCCTGAAACTGCAGCCCCGCCTCGTCTGAATAAGACCGTTCTGGCCGCAGGCCGGGGTTGCCTCCAAAGGAGGCGTCATAGCGCTGACCGACCGTGGGGGCCAGCATCGCACTTGATCGGGTGGCCGTGAGCTTGTAACCAGAACCCAGCGCATAGCCCGCCCCGAGCAGGAAATGATTGCTGCCCACACCGCCGCCCAATTCATCGCGGCTCAAGGTGACCTGGGTATTCCATGCGTCCCATTGGCTGCCCAAACCCGCATAAATCCGGTGGGTGGAGATCTTGGGGTTTAACACCACGGGAATTTCGGCGTAATCGTACAAGCCGGGGCCGACATAGACAAAACCGGTGTGCTTGGCATCGAGTTGCAGCCGGGAGGCGGCCAAGCCAGTGGTCAGCATGTGCCGATCCGACAGTGCCACACTGTGGTCCCACTGCCAACCCTTCATTTTGGAATCGAAAGACCCGTATGACGGGTTGAAGCTGCCGTTGGTGTCGGTCGACTGCAAGTTCTGACTTTCGGTGTATTGCAGACGGGTGGACCAATTTTCTGTGAGCTGATGTTTGATGTGCATGCCCAGAAAGCCGAGCTGTGTTTTGTTTCGCCAGACATCGCTGCTTCGATCGGCGTAGGCGTTGTCAAATTCCGCGTTCAAGCGGGAATGCGTCAGCCGCAAACCCAGTTGGGTCCGGCGACTGAGGTCATGTGTCAAACCCAGGCTGTAAAACTCCTGCTTGTATCCGTTGGGCCCGGGGTTGGCATTGCGTCCAAAACCGCCTGTGGAATATTTCGCTGGCATCAGGGCATCGTAGCCCCTGCTTTCGTTTTGCCCCGCACTCAATTGCAGCCGGGTTTCGTCCCCACGCAGCACCATGCCCACCGACTTTTGCTGTTCGCCAAAACGCCCCACAGTGATGCCGGCCTTGTAGCGCTGAGTGCCGGGGGCCGGATCATCACCCGCCATGTCGGTCATGATATGAATGACCCCTCCCACGGCACCTGGTCCATATTGGGCCGAGGCATTGCCGCGCAAAATCTCGATGCGCTGAACCATGTTCAGTGGAATGGCCTCAAAAGGAGATATCGCCCCTATGGCCCCTTGCGCGCTGAATGCCATCCCGTCGACCAAAACCAGAGTTTGGGCACTGGAGGCCCCACGCATCGATACCGTGATGGGGTTTCCCGGAGGGCCGACCCGGGTGGCATCCACGCCAGGCAAACCCTGAATCAACTCATACAGATCGCGGGCAGGTGCCCGCTCGATGTCTTCGCGTGTGATCACGGTGTAAGACGGCAACACATCGGCCAGGGGTTCTTTTTGAAACTGCCCCGTGACCACCACTTCCTCCCCTTTGACCCAGCGAGACTGGGACTGGGCGGCAGATACACACAAAGACAGACAAGCCCACACCAAGGGCCGGCATCGGATGGAAAAAGAATGCATGATGAACTCGCAACATGGTGTCCTCACCGCCTTCCCCGACAGTGCATGGACGATATGGTTTTGAGCCTGGGCCCAAAACCCCCTGTTGGCCGGTATCCGGGCTGGCGAAAACAACCTCGTCCGCCTTCCCAAAAGCTTGTTCAAGGCCTTCAGTGGCTATGTAGGACGAGGCGAGCCCCAAAGGGCTGTTCGCTTGACCGTTGCGGGGGCAGCGCAGGCTAAAAGACCAATGCCATGCACCCGTCTTCTCCTGCTTCCCGTTGAACTGCACGCTGTGAACCAGAGTGCGAGCACCAACATTGGGCATTCTAATGCTCAGCCTTTCACCAAACTGATGCGCTCAGGTGCTTGATTTTTGGGAATTTTCACTAGAATGACGGCATGTCCAACCTGCTGTCGCAAATCACAGACCGCATCGAGCGTTTGCTCGTGCGCCACGAGGAGTTGCAACGCACCAACCAATTGTTGGCGCAGCAGGTGACGCAATTGACCCAGGAGCGCGATGCATTGAAAGGTCGTTTGCAAACTGCCCGCCACCGCATCGACGCATTGCTCGAGCGTTTACCCGAAGAATCCTCCGACGCCCCCAGCCCATGAAACAAGTCGAAGTGCAAATCATGGGACAAGGCTATGTGCTTGGATGTCCCGAAGGCGGAGAAGGCCGCTTGCAACAAGCTGTACAAGCAGTGGACCAAGCCATGTGTCGCATCCGCGATGCAGGAAAGATCAAGGCGCGCGACCGCATTGCAGTGCTGGCGGCCTTGAATCTGGCCTTCGACTTGGCCGACCGACCGGCAGCCGCCCCCGCCTCAGTCGGCACAGACGAAGCCCAGCTGGCCGAACTGCTGGGCCGGCTCGATGCGGTCTTGACCTCGGATGGCCAGTTGCTCTGACGACACCAGACGATCCAGACCCCACTGGTCAGAGCCACTGGTGCCGGACTTTCGTAGGTTATTCTTCCCCATATAAAATCGGTCTGTCTGCAAATCTGTCGGGCTTTATATTTCCTTGAACCAATGCTCATATGAGCCAGGGCTTGGAACATTGTCTGGTGAGCGTGATCGTCTCGCGTCAGATGAACCCAACACCAGTCTGACCTCGCCCACCTGAACCCCTGCGTTCAGGATGACGGCTCGGCGGTATTTGCAGACACCTTCTCTTTTTCTCTCGCGGAGTTGCCCCCATGAAATGGCTGCGCTTTGCCCATCATGGGCGCATTGCATTTGGTGTCTTGAACCAGGGCGTCGTGTCGGTCCACGAGGGGAATATGTATGCATCCCCCCAACCCACTGGCGAGCAATTGGCCTTGGCCGACCTGCAGCTGCTGCCCCCTTGCGAACCCGGACAGTTCTTTGCCCTTTGGAACAATTTCCGTTCGGCGGCGACCAAAAACAATTGGGCCGAACCCACCGAGCCACTGTATTTCCTGAAGGGGGCCAACTCCTTTTCGCACCATTTGGCCCCGGTGCCCAAGCCTCGCCACTACGAAGGCCGCATCATTTTTGAAGCCGAGCTGGCCGTGGTCATTGGTCGCGCCGGACGCGACATTCCCTTGGCCCAGGCCGCAGATCATGTGTTTGGCTACACCTGCGTCAACGATGTGACGGCGCTTGAAATGCTGCACGCCGATGCCAGCTTTGCCCAATGGACACGCTGCAAAAGCATGGATGGGTTCACGCCATTTGGCCCCTTGATCGAAACCGAAGTGGATCTGAGCCTTTGCCAGGTCGTGGCTCGCGTCAACGGGCGTGAGCGCCAGAACTACCCGGTCTCGGACATGTTTTTTTCGCCACTCGAATTGGTCTCGCGACTGTCGCGCGATGTGACCCTGATGCCGGGCGACATCATCAGTTGTGGCACCTCGCTCGGTGCCATGCCTTGGCAGGTCGGGGCCACCGTCGAAGTGGCCATTGAGGCCATCGGCGTGTTGTCCAACACCCTGCAAGCCCAGGGCTGAAGTTTTCATCATTGGAGCCATCATGAGTTTAAAAATTGCCATCGTCGGCGCTGGAGCCATAGGCGGCTATCTGGGTGTCAAACTGGCCTTGACGGGGCATGATGTGACCTTTGTCGCTCGGGGCGAAAACCTCAAAGCCATCCAGGCCCAGGGCATGAAGCTGGAGATGGATAACGGCGAGACGCTGCACGCCCAAAATACAAGGGCTTGCACCATCGATCAGGCTGGGCCGCACGACTATGTCTTTTTGACCATGAAGTCACACCAGGTTGAGCCTGTCGCCAATCAACTGGCAGGGCTCTGCCACGATCAGACCGCCGTGGTCACGATGCAAAACGGTGTGCCCTGGTGGTACTTTTTCGGCTTGCCCGGACACCAAGGTCGCCAGCTGAACTCGGTCGACCCCGGCGGCAAGCTGTGGCAACAAATCGGGCCCCAGCGAGTGATAGGCTCTGTGGTCTATCCAGCGGCTGAACTGGTGGCCCCAGGCGTGGTGAAACTGATTGAAGGCAACCGATTCACCTTGGGCGAGCCCAGCGGGGAAAAAAGCGAGCGCATCACCGCCCTGGCCCAAGCCATGATCGGGGCCGGCTTCAAAACCCCGATTTCGAACGACATACGCAGCGAGCTGTGGGTCAAACTCTGGGGCAACCTGACCTTCAACCCCGTTTCGGCACTGACGCACGCCACCCTGGAGGACATCTGCACATTCCAACCCACCCGCGAACTCGCCGCCACCATGATGGCCGAAGCCCAGCGGGTCGGGGAAAAATTGGGCGTTCAGTTCAAAATAGGCATCGACAAACGCATTGCAGGCGCGCAGGCTGTGGGCGCCCACAAAACCTCGATGCTGCAGGACATCGAAGCGGGCAAAGCCCTGGAGCTGGAAGCCCTGCTGGGCAGCGTGATCGAGTTGGCCCAGGTGGTCCAAGTGGACACCCCGGTGTTGCGTGCGGTCTACGCCATGACCCGGATGTTGGAGCGTCAGGTGCTGGCCCGGGGTCGCGGCTTGGTGCTGTAAGCCAGATTTGAATACCAATGGATGCTTAAAATATCCGACCAAAGCGACCGACAGTTTTCATATCGGTGAATTTGTCGATACCATCTAGGGTTTTCCCTTTGCGTATCGTTTTGCACTCCCGGGCGGAGTGTTTTCAGCCTGGAGTCAAGATGGAGTCGAATCGGATCAAGACCCTCAATGAATGGATGGGTCACGGGGCCTCGGATGCGGTTTG
>JBEBAJ010000161.1:0-5783 GCA_041158965.1 Pseudomonadota bacterium
AGCCTAAAGGTCAAAATCGACACCGACCGTTTTTTGGGGGGCGAGCAGAGCGCTGTGCGCTACCGGGGGGAAGTCGTCGGCCATGTCACCACGGCCGAGTATGGTTCGCAAATGCTCAGTTTGGGGGGGGTGCATCACTTGACTGGTGGCAGTAAAAAAGAAGGCCGCATGACGCTTGAGGCGATGCAGTTGCTGGGCAACCAACAGGCGCTTGAGGTCGACATCGACAACGGGGCCAAGGTGGTGTTGCAAGCCGGGCACGCCCCAGTGGTCAACGGGGTGCCTGAGAGCCGCATGCGGGTCGGCTGCGGGTCGGCGGCGATTGGCATTTTTGCCCAGCAATGGCTGGGTCTGTGCGACGAGGTGGTGGTGGTCGACGACCACATCACCGGTGTGCTGAGCGAACACCAGGCCGGGCGGTGTTTGAACATACCGCCTACAGGCATATCCATACGAGGCCGCAAATCGACGCCGGGGCGTTATTTTCAGGTGGCCAATCCGGGCAACGGCTGGGGCGGCACCGACATCAGCGAGCCGCTATCCATCCTGGACCCCTGGGACCCGCAGGTGGCGTGGCCCGGCCTGCGCCTGCTCATGACCTCGACCACCGGCGAGCACTCGGCCTGGTATGTGCTGGACGAGCATCTGCGCCCGCAAGCCTCCGACATGCCACAGGCCGTGCGCCAAGTGGTGGATCGCATTGGCGAAAACTGCGAGCCCTCGCTGGTCAGCGTGCTCTTTTTGGCTGGTGCAGGGGGCAGCCTGCGCGCCGGGGTCACCGATAACCCGATTCGACTGACCCAAGCCATCAAGCAGGCCCTGGTGAACGTCACCATGGGCGGCGCCCCTGCCTATGTGTGGCCGGGCGGGGGCATTACCCTGATGTCTGACGTGACTCGCATGCCCGGCAACAGTTTTGGCACTGTGCCCACGCCCGCCATCGTGGCGCCCATTGAATTCTCTATGAAGCTCTCAGACTATCAGGCGCTGGGAGGTCACATGGGTTTTGTGCGTGGTCTGGACGATAGCCTGAGCCATGGGGCCTGGCACAACGACGGTGCGCCACAGAAACGGATCTGGCACACGCCGCCCGATGCGCAGCCCTGGCCTTTGCATCAACCCCCCATGT
Source organism: Pseudomonadota bacterium (assembly GCA_041158965.1). GTDB lineage: Bacteria > Pseudomonadota > Gammaproteobacteria > Burkholderiales > Burkholderiaceae_C > Limnohabitans. The sequence continues at coordinate 1,130 of JBEBAJ010000161.1, forward strand.
TGGGTTGACGACAGGACTCCATGGATACCAGACCCTGAGATCTGACATGGCACCCGAGCGCATCCAACTAGAACCCGGTCGCCAGCGATGGCGACACGGCCCCATTGACCTGATCGTTCAGGCCGAGGGCGACGCCGAAGTGATGGAGGCGGCGCATGCTCGCGCCTGGATCGAATTTGAGGGCATGTTGGGCTCGCTGGTGCAAGAGCTTGCCTTGTTGCGTCAACCGGTGGCACGCGGGGCGGTCAATCCCTGCCTGGGTGCGGTGGCCCGATTGATGTGGCAGGCTTGCGAGCCACTGGCCAACTCCGATGAGGAGGGCTTCATCACCCCGATGGCCGCTGTGGCAGGATCGGTGGCGCAACATTTGTTGCGTCATTACGACTTGCCTGGCGTGACCCGTGCAGCGATCAACAACGGGGGAGACATCGCCTTGCACCTTTCGCAGGGCCAGGCGTGGCAATTGGGGGTGGTGAGCGATGCCGATGCGGTTTGGCATGAGGCACAGGCCGGCGCGGCCATCCATCCCGACGCCCATTTCTTGCTGACCCCTGAATTGCCGGTTCGCGGTGTGGCGACCAGCGGCTGGTCGGGACGCAGCTTGTCCAGGGGGATTGCCGACAGCGTGACGGTGTTGGCGGCCACTGCGGCCCGAGCCGATGCCGCCGCCACCTTGATCGCCAACCATGTCGATCTCGCACATCCCGGCATCGTGCGCCTGCCGGCTGACCAGGTGCGCGACCACAGTGATCTGGGTTCGCGACTGGTGACCTGCCATGTGCCCCGTCTTTCCCTTGGGGAAATCACGACCGCACTTGAGCGCGGACTTGCGTATGCTCAGGGCTTGGTGGATCAGGGTTTCATCCATGCGGCCCTGATCGCATGCCAGCGTCGGTTTGTCTCCTGCGGGCATGAAGTCTGTTTGTCCATTTCTTCGGAAGCCACCCCATGAAAGCCCAAATCCGCAAATTGGTCGTGACCGTTGACGAAACCCACACCGAGGGGGGCAAGCCGGTCACCCCTGCGACCCGCCGCGCTCTGGCCATGGCGGTGATCCGTAACCCATATGCGGGTGGGTTTCATGAACAACTCGACGATTTGATCGCCATAGGCGAGGAGTTGGGTTCGCTTCTTGGCCAGCGATGCGTACAAGCGCTGGGTATCGCCCCCAGCCAGGCCCACAGCTATGGCAAAGCCGCCATCGTCGGCGAAGCCGGAGAGTTAGAACATGCCGCCGCCATATTGCACCCCAAATTGGGCGCGCCTTTGAGGCTGGCGGTTGAAAAAGGGGCTGCGCTGGTGCCCTCGGCCAAAAAGCGGGGTGGCATGGGCACCCCTGTCGATGTGCCTTTGGGCCACAAAGATGCGGCATTTGTGCGCAGCCACTTTGACGCGATCGAGGCGCGCATCACCGATGCGCCCTTTGCCCACGAAATTCTGGTGGCCGTGGCTGTCACCGATTCGGGCCGCCCGCATCCCCGTGTGGGTGGCTTGCAAGCCAGTGAAATCGTCGGTAAAGATGGATTGCGCTGAACCATTTTCTCAACTGTCAAACCCAAGGAGATCACATGAAGCCTTTGCAACAACTGACCCGCGCCGCCGCCGCCCTCGGCCTGGCGTTGGGCCTGAGTCCGGTCATGGCGCAAGGCGTCATCAAGATCGGCGAGATCAATAGCTACAAGGCGCAGCCCGCCTTTCTCGAGCCGTACAAAAAGGGGATGGAACTGGCGGTTGACGAGATCAATGCCGGTGGTGGCGTCAATGGCAAAAGAATTCAGCTCATCATCCGCGACGACAACGCCAACCCTGGTGACGCCGTGCGTGCGGCCGAAGAACTGGTGTCGCGCGAGGGCGTGGAAGTGCTCTCGGGTGCTTTTTTGTCGCACATCGGCCTGGCATTGACCGATTTTTCCAAGCAAAAGAAATTCTTTTTTCTCGCCGGTGAACCCTTGACCGACAAGATCGTCTGGGAAAACGGCCACAAATACACCTTCCGCCTGCGTGCATCCACTTATATGCAGGCGGCCATGCTGGTGCCTGAGGCCGTCAAGCTGAAGAAAAAACGCTGGGCTGTGGTCTACCCCAATTACGAGTACGGACAGTCGGCGGTGGCCACTTTCAAAAAGCTGCTGAAAGAAGCACAACCTGATGTGGAGTTCGTCGCCGAGCAAGCCCCGGCGCTGGGCAAGGTGGATGCCGGCGCCGTGGCTCAGGCTTTGGCCGATGCCAAGCCCGATGCCATCTTTAACGTGCTGTTTGGTGCCGACTTGACCAAGTTTGTGCGCGAGGGCAACACCCGTGGCTTGTTCCAGGGCCGCGAAGTGGTCAGCCTCTTGACGGGCGAGCCCGAATACCTCGATCCGCTGAAGGACGAAACCCCCAATGGCTGGATCGTGACCGGTTATCCATGGAACGGCATCAACACGCCAGAGCACCGGACTTTTTTGGCCGCGTATCAGAAGAAATTCAATGACTATCCCCGTTTGGGGTCGGTGGTGGGTTACAGCATGATCCAAGCCTTGGCCAATGGCATTCGCAGGGCAGGCGGCACTGACGCCGAGAAATTGGTCACCGCGTTTCGGGGCATGACCATGGACTCGCCGTTTGGCAAAGTCACCTTCCGCCCGCAAGACCACCAATCGACGATGGGTGCTTATGTGGGCCGCATCAGGAATGAGGGCGGCAAAGGCGTGATGGTCGATTACCGTTATGCCGATGGCGCAGGCTTCCAGCCCAAAGACGACGAGGTCGCCAAATTGCGACCGGCCAACTAAAGCCCGAATCGACAGGTGCATATGGACTTTTCCGGTTTTGTCGTTCAAGGGCTCAATGGCTTGGCCGGAGCGTCCTCCCTGTTTCTGGTGGCGGCGGGCTTGTCCCTGATCTTCGGGGTCACCCGCATCGTCAATTTTGCCCACGGCTCGTTTTTCATGTTGGGCATTTATCTGGCCTATACCCTGGTCGAGCATTTCGGTCGCGCCTGGGGCTTGGGCACATGGTATTGGCCTTTGATGCTGCTGGCCGCCTTGATCACTGGTGCGCTGGGCGCGGTGGTCGAGGTGCTGGTGCTGAGGCGCATCTACAAGGCACCTGAGTTGTTTCAGCTCTTGGGCACTTTTGCCCTCGTCTTGATCATCAAAGATGCCGCCTTATGGGTCTGGGGCCCTGAGGATCTTCTGGGGCCGCGTGTGCCCGGTTTGGCCGGCTCGGTGGACATCCTGGGGCGGCGTTTTCCGACTTACGAGTTGTTTCTGATGGTGGTCGGCCCGGTGGTGTTGGGTTTGTTGTGGCTGTTGCTCACCCGCACTCGCTTGGGCACTCTGATCCGCGCCGCCACCCAAGACCGTGAAATGGTGGGGGCCTTGGGCATCCACCAGGCCCGGCTATTCACCAGTGTGTTCGCGCTGGGTTGTTTTTTGGCAGGCTTGGGCGGTGCCTTGCAGTTGCCGCGTGAACCTGCCAATCTGGGTCTCGACTTGGCCACCATTGGGGACGCCTTTGTGGTGGTGGTGGTCGGTGGCATGGGCTCTCTGCCCGGCGCTTATGTGGCGGCCCTTTTGATCGCCGAGATCAAGGCCCTGTGTGTGGGCCTGGGCACCATCGAGATTTGGGGTGTCTCGTTTGCATTTTCCAAACTGACACTGGTGGCCGAGTTTGTGGTCATGGCCGTGGTGTTGATGGTTCGGCCCTGGGGCTTGATGGGCAAGCCGCAGGGTGTCTCTCGTCACAGCACCGCGGCTGAGGCGCCGCTGGCGCTGGGTGGTCGCGCAGGGACCATCGTCTGGGCAGTGATCGGGGCTTTGCTGTGGGCATTGCCGACCCTGAGCGCATCATCTCCATATACGACGGTACTGGCCATCGATTTGCTGACCGCTGCGCTTTTTGCCGCCAGCTTGCACTTCATCATGGGCCCGGCGGGCATGCACTCGTTCGGACATGCCGCCTACTTTGGCTTGGGGGCTTATCTGGCCGCGCTGCTGGTGCTGCGCGCGGGTCTGCCCATGGAAGCCAGTCTGGCGCTGGCACCGCTTTTGACGGGCTTGGCGGCGGTGTTGATCGGCTGGTTTTGCGTGCGACTATCCGGCGTATATCTGGCCATGCTGACCTTGGCGTTTGGCCAAATTTTGTGGTCGATCTGTTTTCAATGGGACAGCTTCACGGGCGGCTCCAATGGGGTCACCGGGGTCTGGCCCAGCCCCATGTTTGCTTCCAAGGCCCATTACTACTACCTGACTCTGGTGTTGGTGGCCCTAGGGCTGTATGCCTTGCGCCGAATTTTGTTTGCACCATTGGGTTATGCCATGCGCGCCACCCGTGATTCGGTGTTGCGCGCCGATGCCATCGGCATAGACGTCAAGCGGGTGCAATGGGCGGGCTTTGTCATCGCCGGTGTGTTTGCCGGTTTGTCCGGGGCGTTGTTTGCGTTCTCCAAAGGCAGCATCTCGCCGGATGCTTTGGGGGTGTCGAAGTCGGTTGACGGGCTGGTCATGGTCTTATTGGGCGGGGTCCAGACCATCGTCGGCCCTTTGGTGGGGGCCGTCAGTTTCACCTGGCTGTCGGACATCATCGCCCGCAGCACCGACTATTGGCGGGCGCTGCTGGGCGGCATCATTCTTTTGCTGGTGCTGGCCTTTCCACAAGGCATCGCCGGTTC
>JBEBAJ010000162.1:0-5778 GCA_041158965.1 Pseudomonadota bacterium
TTGCAAAAAATCAATGAGGGCACTGCGCCCCAGATAGAGGTGTGGGGGGAGCGGGTGCTATATGCCGCGACCTTGGAGGAGGTGTTTGCCGAACCAAGGACTGCGGCGCACTGAATCGGCCTGTCCGGCCCGCCGAATCAGGGGTTGATGCGCACCAAGCGAGCAGCAAAGCTGCCGCTGCGAAGGTTGCTGCCTTCAACGACGCCAAAGTTGAAGTTGACGCCCCACGCTTTGGTGCCATCACCCACAATGGGGGAGGACGCCCAATACACAGCAGAAGAGGTATTCGGAAAAGCAGTGACATCAATCGCCGGGCTTTGACAACCCCTGTCTGCCAAACTGGCCAGTTCCTTGACATTGGGCAAGCGCCAGCCGCTTCGGGCCTGGGCGGTGGTGAGTGCGGCCTCGTGTGTGAGGGTGCTGGCGGTGCCTGTGCAAGTGGTGCCCGACCAGGTTTGGCCCACGCTGCAGCGCGCCCAAATGAGGTTGGTGCGGGTGTCGGTGACCTCGGTGCCATCGGCGCTGATCATGAAGCGCGTGGCGGTGGGCCAAGAGGGGCAGGTGGCCATGGCAGGGGCCACAACCAGAAGGCTGCAAAGCAGGGCCTGGGTGAAATGCCTGAAAAACTTCATGTGAAATCCTTTCTAAAGGGATGAGCCAGTGTCACGATAGATGGGGCGATGGGCTGGATGTGGTGTAAAGATCATGACGCTCGCTGTCTCATCATGGACTGGCCCGTACCAAGCGAACCGCATCAGTGAGATAGCGAAGGTCTGTGCTGAAATAGCCACTGATAAAGGCGATGCCCCAAGCCATGGCGACATTACCCGCATAGGGCGTAGACGACCAGTAAGCCTCTGACGAAGTGTTCGGGAACCAAGTGGTGTTGATGGTCGGGCCGGGATAGGCCACGCTGTAATCGACGATGGTTTGTAACTCTTCCACTGTGGGCAAGCGCCAATCGGTGAAGCCGCACAGGGAAAGGCCGTTGACATAGGCCGCATATCCGTAGCTATTGCTGGCATCGGTGTTCGCTTCATAGAGTGTGTAAGTGTTGCTGCCCGCACGATCGCCACTGGCGGTTTTGCCCTCCCAAATGAGTCCGGTGATGTTGTCTTTGACGCACTCGGTTTTGTCGTAGGTGCCGCCCGATGCTTTGGGCACCAAGCTGTAACTGAGGGCATTGATGTTGGCGCGCATGCCGTCTTGCTGGGTGTTGAGGCCGGTCGCCCCCGTGGTGGTGCAGCCCACCAGGGTGTCGCTGCCCGCCTGGTAGCACTGGCTGGCGGTGATGCCCGAATGTGGCAGTTTGGAGGCGGGGAGTGATGCCCCCCCACCGCCGCCCCCTCCCCCGCCGCAGGCCAGCAATACAGACCCCATCAAGGACAGCAGGGCGATGGCGGCGGGCCGTGAATGTGTGGATTTGAAGAGGGTGTGACTGGCTAACTTGGGCATGGTTGGGCCTTGGATGGACAAGCTGCGGTTGAAAAAAATGACACAGAGTGCCATGTTTGTTTTATGAATACCAAAGAATACCACAATTAGTTTTAAAGATGCAATTGGATTTATTTTTTATGGTGGGCCATGCGATGCGGCGCCCGCGAAAGGGGATGATGGCCAATGGGCTGTGGGGAACCGAGGACCCGCCCGTGTTTGGCGTGTGGGAGTGAAGGTCGCGCCGGATTTGCGGCGTACACTGTGCCCGATGAATACGGGTCATGAAACGGCGGCGACCGCCCTGGTGCTGGCGGCCGGCCGGGGCGAACGGATGCGCCCCCTGACAGATGAGACGCCCAAGCCGATGTTGCGGCTGGGTGGCCGGCCCCTGCTGGCTTGGCACTTGCGGCGCTTGGCGCAAGCCGGGCACCGCCATGTGGTGGTGAACACCGCCTGGCTGGAGGCGCAGGTGATGGAAGGCATGGGCGAGGTATGGCGCGACCCGAATGATGCAACCCTGCGGCTGGCCTTGACTTACTCGACCGAAGGCCGGGATTTTGGCGGGGCGCTGGAGACGGCGGGGGGCATTGTGCGGGCCCTGCCGCTGTTGGCCGAGGTGTTTTGGGTGGTGGCGGGCGATGTGTACGCGCCAGAATTTGAGTTTGCGCAGGCCGATATGAAGGCCCTGGCGGACAGCCGGGACCGGGCGCGTTTGTGGCTGGTGCCCAACCCGGCCCACCACCGCTCCGGGGATTTCGGCCTGGCCGATGATCGGGTGTTGAACCTGGGGCCGGGGTCGCCCGGCGCGCGACTGACTTTCAGCACTTTGGGTTTGTACAAAAAATCGTTTTTCATGCCTCCCGTGTGCGAGCTGGCCCCCGGCAACCCCCATGGGGAGAAGGCCGCGTTGGCACCGATGCTGCGCCGGGCGATGGATTTGGATTGGGTCGCGGGCGAACTGCACACCGGCACCTGGGTCGATGTGGGCACGCCGGAGCGGCTGATGGCATTAAGGGGTTTGTATGGCTGATTCAAAAACATCGATTTATGCGCAGCGGCGGGCCCGGCTGGCCGCCCAATTGGGCCCGGGCGGGGTGGCGGTGGTGCCGACCGCGCCGCAGCAGGGGCGCAACCGGGACAGCGATTTTCCGTACCGGCATGACTCTTATTTTTATTACCTGACGGGGTTCACCGAACCCGGGGCCTGGCTGGTGTTGACGCACGAGGGGCACAGCACGCTGTTTTGTCAGCCCAAAGATTTGGAGCGCGAGATTTGGGACGGCTACCGGCTGGGGCCCGAGGCGGCCCCGCAAGCGCTGGGGGTGGACGAGGCGGTGTCGGTGGAGGAGATCGAGACACAGATGCCGCAGCGGCTGGAGAACCGGGCGTCGGTGTGGTTTCCATTTGCCACGCATGAGGGCCTGGCGGCCCGCGTCGAGGGCTGGCTGGCCAAGGTGCGCGCCCGGGTGCGTCTGGGGGCGCAGTGCCCGGCCAGCCAGGAGGATTTGTGCCTGCTGCTCGATGAGATGCGGCTGTTCAAGGATGCGCATGAGCTGGCCACCATGCGCCAAGCGGCGCGCATCAGCGCCGGGGCGCATGTGCGAGCCATGCAAACCAGTGCCGCCATGCTGCGTGCCGGGGCCGATGCGCGTGAATACCATCTGGAGGCCGAACTGCTGCATGAGTTCCGCCGCCACGGCTCACAGTTTGCGGCTTACACCTCGATTGTGGCGGCCGGGGCCAATGCCTGTGTGCTGCACTACCGCGCCGACACCGCGCCGCTGAGGGCGGGTGAGCTGGTGCTGATCGATGCCGGGTGCGAGCTGGACGGCTATGCCAGTGACATCACCCGCACTTTTCCGGCGGATGGGCGCTTCACGTCCGCGCAGCAAGCCTTGTACGAGATTGTGCTGGCGGCGCAAGAGGCGTCGGCGCAGGCCACGCGACCCGGCGCCCGCTTCAATGACCCGCACCTGGCGGCCGTGCGGGTGCTGTCGCAGGGCTTGCTGGACGAGGGCTTGTTGCGGCGCGACCTGGTCGGCGGCTTGGAGGATGTGATTGAAAAGCGCGCCTATTTCCGGTTTTATATGCACCGCACCAGCCACTGGCTGGGCATGGATGTGCACGACTGTGGCAGCTATGTCGAGCCCGGCGAGGCCGGGCAGGTGACCCAGCGCGTAGACCCGATCAGCGGGCAAACCGTACAAGACCGACCCAGCCGCATTTTGCAGCCCGGGATGGTGCTGACGCTGGAGCCGGGTTTGTATGTGCGGCCAGCCGGGGATGTGCCGGAGAAGTTTTGGCACATCGGCATCCGCATTGAGGACGACGCCGTGGTCACGGCGCAAGGGTGCGAGCTGATCACCCGGGATGTGCCGGTGGGGGTGGCCGAGATCGAGGCCCTGATGCGCCAGTGAGCTGGGCTGCGGATTGATGCACTGGCGGTAAAAACTGCCTCAACCCGGCCTGAGTTCTGTCGTCAGGGGGTGCGCCTACAATTCGATTTTGGCCAGACCTGCTTGGTTCGGGCCAACCAGGAGACTTATAGATGACTGACTCAAACCCCGCCCAGACCTCGGCCCAGAAAGAATTGCGCCGTGCGGCCCTCGAATACCATGAGCTGCCGCGCCCCGGCAAGGTCTCGATCCAGGCCACCAAACAGTTGGTCAACCAGCGCGATCTGGCCCTGGCCTACACCCCCGGGGTGGCGGCCCCTTGCGAGGAAATCGCCAAAGACCCGAACGCTGCTTTCAAATACACCAGCAAAGGCAATTTGGTGGCCGTGGTGACCAACGGCACCGCGGTGTTGGGGCTGGGAGACATCGGCCCGCTGGCCTCCAAGCCGGTGATGGAAGGCAAAGGGGTGCTGTTCAAGAAGTTTGCCGGCATCGATGTGTTTGACATTGAGGTCAATGAGAAGGACCCCGACAAGCTGGTGGACATCATTGCGGCCCTTGAGCCGACCTTTGGCGGCATCAACCTGGAAGACATCAAGGCGCCCGACTGTTTTTATGTGGAGCGCAAACTGCGCGAGCGGATGAAGATTCCGGTCTTTCACGACGACCAGCACGGCACGGCCATTGTGGTGGGTGCGGCCATCATGAACGGCCTGAAGGTGGTGGGCAAGGACATCAAAAATGTGAAGCTGGTGGTGTCGGGCGCGGGCGCTGCGGCCCTGGCCTGCCTGGGGCTGCTGGTGAAACTGGGGCTGCCCAAAAAGAACATCTGGGTGACGGATTTGGCCGGTGTGGTCTATGAGGGCCGCACCGAGCTGATGGACGAGGACAAAATCCAGTACGCCCAACACACGCCAGCCCGCAAACTGGCCGATGTGATCAGCGGCGCGGATGTGTTTTTGGGCCTGTCGGCTGGCGGTGTGCTGAAGCCGGAAATGGTGAAAACCATGGCCCCCAGGCCCCTGATTCTGGCGCTGGCCAACCCGACGCCCGAGATCTTGCCCGAAGAGGTGCGCCAGGTGCGCGACGATGTCGTCATGGCCACTGGCCGCAGCGACTACCCCAATCAGGTGAATAACGTGCTGTGCTTCCCCTATATTTTCAGGGGGGCGCTGGACGCCGGGGCGTCGACCATCACGGCCGAGATGGAAATTGCGGCTGTTCACGCCATCGCCGAGTTGGCGCAGGCCGAACAAAGCGAGGTGGTGGCGGCCGCTTATGCCGGTGAGACTTTGGCCTTTGGACCCGAGTACCTGATTCCGAAACCGTTTGACCCGCGCCTGATGATCAAGATCGCCATGGCCGTGGCCAAGGCGGCGGCGGATTCGGGCGTGGCGCAACGCCCGATCACTGACATGGACGCCTACCGCCAGCGGCTGGAAGGCTTTGTGTATGCCTCGGGCTCGATCATGAAGCCGATTTATGCGGCCGCCAAGAAGGCCAGCAAAAAGCGCGTGGCCTACGCCGAAGGGGAGGATGAACGGGTGCTGCGGGCGGCACAGATCGTGGTCGACGAGGGCCTGGCAGTGCCGACCCTGATAGGCCGCCCTTCGGTGATTGCCAAGCGCATCGAAAAATTTGGCCTGCGCATGGTCGAGGGGGTGGATTATCAGGTGGTGAATGTGGAGCAAGACGCCCGCTACCGCGACTTTTGGCAAACCTATCACCGCATGACAGAGCGCAAAGGCGTGACCGAAACCCTGGCCAGGATCGATATGCGGCGGCGCCTGTCGTTGATCGGCTCGATGTTGCTGCAAAAAGGCGATGTCGACGGGATGATTTGCGGCACCTGGAGCACCCCGGCCACGCACCTGATGTACATCGACCAGGTGATTGGGCACCGCTCGGGCGTGAACACCTATGCCTGCATGAACGGCCTGTTGTT
>JBEBAJ010000163.1:0-5717 GCA_041158965.1 Pseudomonadota bacterium
ACGCCACGACCGGACATCACCACCCGGCCTATCGCATACGCCTGCAGGGCTTCGCCGGTTTGCATCTGTTGGCGCAAGGCGTCGACATCGGAGGTGCTCAGTTTCTGGCGCGCATCGGGGTTATGGCCCTCGATCAGGAACTCGGTCAGTTTGTCGCCATGGATGAAAGAATTCAGGAAGGTCATGATGTAGAAGATGTACAAGCAAAGTCTGGCAATGTACCCAATCACCCATAACCGTGCCGGTGGTCGGCTATTGCAATACGCGGCTTACCAGCCGTAGGGTGCGGCCCAGCCCACATATTTCTTGGGCAGCGGCTCGGCATAGTCTCCGGCTTTGCTGGTGTTCAGGCCCAGCGCCGCCAGTGCTTCTACCCATTTAATGGCCACGCTGACCCCATCGATCACCGGCACACCCAGTCGTTGGCTCAGTTCCCGGCACAAAGGGGCCATACCGGCGCAGCCCAGCACTATCGCGCTGCTGCGGTCGCGGCTCAGCGCCATGCGTGCCGCCTCTTCGATTTGTGCCACAGTCTCGGGCGGGCAGTCTTCCAGATTCAGCACCGCGATGTCGGTGCCATGCACCCCACGGCACTGGTGCTCAAAACCGTAGCGTTGCACCAGGTGCTCGGCGATGCCACAGGTGCGGGTCATGGTGGTGACCACCGAGAACCCTTCGGCGACGATGCTGGCCGCCTGAAAAGCCGCCTCGGCGATGCCGATCACCGGGCCGCGCAGGGCCTCACGGGCGGCACTCAGGCCGGGGTCGCCAAAGCAGGCAATCACGGTGCCCGCCGGTTGCCAGGCGCGCGCCAGATGGGCCTGTTCGGCCACCCCTGCCGCGCCCCAGGCTTCGTCAAAGTGCCCCTCGATCGACAAGGGGCCAAAGCTGGGATGTACAGCCACGATTTCGGTGCCAGGGGCCGCTGCCTCGCGACCGGCTTGGGCGATGGCCTCGGTCATGGCGCTGGAGGTGTTGGGGTTAATGACCAGGATTTTCATAACGGTTTCTCTCCAATAGGGCCACATCATTGTGCGTCATTCGGATCGACATGAGGCCATGCCCCCTGGGCACCAAAAGGGGGTATGAACCAAAGCAGTGAATTTTGCACCGCTTTCGTGCAAAAACAACGCGAAGGGTAAACACCAATCTGGCGCAGGCTGTATTTTTTCTTGTTTAAATTCATGCACTTAATGCCCAATGGCCTGTTGCCGGAGGGTTTGGTGGCATGCAGGTTGCAAGGACATGGGTTGCCAAAGAATTGTGGTGTGTGGCAATGTCTGATGACAAAGCTTGTGCCACGCTTTTTCGCCTCGCTTTTCCAACTTCGATCGATGTCCCTTTAGGAGCTCACAAGATGATTTTTTCATCCCAGATTCGCCCAAGCAAAACCTTGCAACGCACCTTGCTGGCAGTGGCCATTCTTGGCGGTGTATGCGCAACGGCCCAAGCCCAGGAAAAAGTCCTTCGTGTGGCCATGACCGCCGCTGACATTCCGCGCACCTTGGGCCAGCCCGACCAAGGCTTCGAGGGCAATCGCTTCACCGGCATTCCCATGTACGACGCCCTCACGCACTGGGATTTGTCCAGCGCCGAAAAACCCAGTGTGCTCATCCCTGGCTTGGCCACCAGCTGGGCCGTCAGTGCCACCGACAAAACCAAGTGGACCTTCAAGCTGCGCTCGGGCATCAAATTCCATGACGGCTCTGCCTTCAACGCCGATGCGGTGGTCTGGAACGTGCAAAAGGTGCTGGACAAAGACGCAGTGCATTTTGACGCCAGCCAGGTCGGCGTCACGGCCTCGCGCATGCCCACTTTGCGCAGCGCCCGCAAGATCGACGACCTCACGGTCGAGCTGACCACCAGCGAGCCCGACTCGTTCCTGCCGATCAACCTCACCAATCTGTTCATGGTCAGCCCGGCCCACTGGCAAAAGAAATTTGACGCCGCCCCCGGCGCCACGCCTGCCGACAAAGCCAAGGCCGCATGGACTGCCTTTGCCGGCGACTCATCCGGCACCGGCCCCTTCAAAATGGCGCGTTTTGTGCCGCGCGAGCGCCTCGAAGTGGTGGCCAATAAAGATTACTGGGATCCCAAGCGTCGCCCCAAGGTCGATCGGGTGGTGATGTTGCCCATGCCTGAAGCCAACGCCCGCACGGCGGCCCTCTTGTCGGGCCAGGTCGACTGGATTGAAGCCCCGGCCCCCGACGCCATGGCCCAGATTCGCCAGCGCGGCTTCACCATTTACAGCAACGCCCAGCCCCATGTGTGGCCGTGGCAGCTCTCCTTTGTGCCGGGCTCGCCCTGGTTGAACAAAGATGTGCGACAGGCCGCCAACCTGTGTGTCGACCGCGAAGGGCTGCGCACCTTGCTGGGCGGCATGATGAGCATTCCCAAGGGCACCGTGCCCCCGGGCCACCCCTGGTGGGGCAACCCGAAATTTGACATCCGCTACGACGTCAAAGAAGCACAGGCGCTGATGCAAAAGGCGGGCTACTCTGCCGCCAAGCCCATGAAGGCCAAGGTGCAGATTTCGGCTTCTGGCTCGGGCCAGATGCAACCCCTGCCGATGAACGAGTTTGTGCAGCAATCGCTCAAACAGTGCTACATCGACATCGAGTTCGATGTCATCGAATGGAACACCTTGTTCACCAACTGGCGTTTGGGGGCCAAAGACGCGTCGGCCCGTGGCGCACACGCCATCAACGTCAGCTTTGCCGCCATGGACCCGTTCTTCGCCATGGTGCGTTTCACCAGCACCAAGACCTTCCCGCCCGTCTCGAACAACTGGGGCTTTTATGGCAACGACGAGTTTGACAAGCTGATTGCCGACGCCCGCAGCACTTTCGACGACAAAGGTCGCGATGCGGCCCTGGCCAAGTTGCACGCCCGCATCGTTGAAGAGGCGCCGTTCATCTGGATCGCACACGACGTCGGCCCGCGTGCCATGAGCGCCAAAGTCAAGGGCGTGGTTCAGCCCAAGAGCTGGTTCATCGACATCGCCACCATGTCGATCGACTGAGTGACTTCACGCACGGGGCAGGGGTGGGCTCACCCCTGCCCCGATGCCATGTGACGGGCAGCAGTCTGGCTTGGCCCGTGCGCAGTTCGGGTTTTGCAGGGCTCGACAAAGATCGGTTTTCTCCCAAATGATCCAATTCCTGATTCGACGTATTTTTTACACTTTGCCCATCATGCTCGGGGTGGCCCTGGTTTGCTTCGCCCTGGTGCATCTGGCCCCGGGCGACCCGCTGGTGTCCATCTTGCCGCCCGATGCCTCGCAAGAATTGCAACAGCAGTTGCGCATCCTCTACGGATTTGACCGCTCTTACCCCGAACAATTTGCCATCTGGATCTGGCGCGCTGTCCAGGGTGACCTCGGGGTCAGCATCGCCAGCAGCCGTCCTGTGCTTGACGAGGTGCTCAAAGCCGTTGGCAACACCTTGCGGCTGGCCGCTCTGGCCACGTTGATCGGCTTCATCCTGGGTTCGCTGTTTGGCTTTGTGGCCGGCTATTTCCAGAATTCATGGGTCGACAAGGCCGCGTCGTTCACGGCGGTGCTCGGTGTCAGCGTGCCCCACTACTGGTTGGGCATGGTGCTGGTGATCATTTTTTCTTCTTTGCTCATGTGGCTGCCGGCCAGCGGAGCGGGCCCCGGGGGCTCAGACCTGTGGGAATGGAATTGGGCCCACATCCAGCACATGGTTTTGCCGGCCTTGACCATGAGCGTGATCCCCATGGGCATCATCTCGCGCACGGTGCGGGCCTTGGTGGCCGAAATACTGGCCCAGGAGTTCATCGTGGGTTTGCGGGCCAAGGGTCTGACCGATCTGGGCGTGTTCCTGCATGTGGTGAAAAACGCCGCCCCGACCGCCCTGGCTGTGATGGGCTTGCAGCTGGGCTATTTGCTGGGCGGCTCGATCCTGATCGAAACCGTCTTTGCCTGGCCTGGCACGGGTTTTTTGCTGAACTCGGCGATTTTTCAGCGTGACCTGCCTCTGTTGCAGGGCACGATTCTGGTTCTGGCCATGTTTTTTGTGGTGCTCAACCTTCTGGTCGATGTGGTGCAAACCTTGCTCGACCCTCGCATTGCCAGGTAAGCCATGAACATGCTCAACATCCAAGTAGATGCGGCCAAGGTGCCGCCGGTGCAGGTGGTGCCTTCGGTCGGCTATTGGCGCACGGTGGGCCAGCGGCTGTGGCGTGACAAAGTGGCCATGGCGGCCGCTCTGGTCATCCTCTGTCTGCTGTTTCTGGCTTTGTTCGGCGGCTGGATCACCCCGGCCGATCCCTACAAATCATCCATGCTCTCGCGCTTGAAGCCCATCGGCACGCCCAACTTTCTTTTGGGCACCGATGAGCTGGGGCGCGACATGCTCTCGCGCCTCATGGTGGGTGCCCGACTGAGTCTGTTCATGGGCATCACGCCCGTGTTTCTGGCTTTTGTCATCGGCTCGGTCATCGGCATCACCGCCGGTTACGCGGGTGGGGCGACCAACTCGGTCATCATGCGCACCATCGATGTGTTCTACGCCTTTCCATCCGTGCTGCTGGCCATCGCCTTGTCGGGCGCTTTGGGGGCGGGCATCACCAACTCGCTCATTTCGCTCACTGTGGTCTTTATCCCGCCCATCGCCAGGGTGGCCGAAAGCGTCACCACCCAGATCCGCAACCGCGATTTTGTCGAAGCGGCGCGCGCCTCCGGGGCCAGTGCGCTGAGCATCGTCCGGGTGCATGTGCTGGGCAATGTGCTGGGCCCCATCTTTGTCTACGCCACCAGCCTCATTGCCGTGGCCATGATCCTGGCCTCGGGCCTGTCCTTCCTGGGCCTTGGGGTCAAACCCCCTGAGCCCGAGTGGGGCCTGATGCTCAACACCTTGCGCACGGCGATTTACTCGCAGCCCTGGGTGGCGGCCTTGCCCGGCTTGATGATCTTCATCACGTCCATTGCATTTAATCTGCTGAGCGATGGTTTGCGCTCGGCCATGGAAATCAAGAACTGATATGGCGACTCGAAATCACCTGTTGGAAGTTCGGGGGCTGGTGAAGCACTTCCCGCTCAAAAAAGACCTCTATGGTCGCGGCGGTGGCGTGGTGCGCGCCGTCGATGGCGTGGATTTTTCGGTCTTGCCCGGTGAAACGCTGGGTGTGGTCGGTGAATCGGGTTGCGGCAAAAGCACCACCGCCCGTTTGTTGATGAACCTGATCGAGCCCGATCAGGGGGCCATCATCTTTGACGGCGCCGAGGTCGGTGGCCGTGACCTGCCCCTGAAAGCGTTTCGGCGCCAGGCCCAGATGGTGTTCCAGGACAGCTACGCCTCGCTCAACCCGCGCCTGACCATCGAAGACTCCATCGCCTACGGCCCTCAGGTGCATGGCTTGCCCCATGTCCAGGCGGTTGAGCGCGCCCGCGATCTGCTGGCCCGCGTCGGCTTAGAGCCCGCCCGCTTTGCCGAGCGTTATCCCCACGAGCTCTCGGGCGGCCAACGCCAACGGGTCAACATCGCCCGCGCACTGGCCCTGCAACCCCGTCTGGTCATCCTGGACGAAGCGGTGTCGGCGCTGGACAAATCGGTCGAGGCCCAGGTGCTGAACCTCTTGCTCGACCTCAAAGACGAGTTCAAGCTCACCTATGTCTTCATCAGCCATGACCTCAATGTGGTGCGCTTCATCAGCGACCGCGTCATGGTCATGTATCTGGGTCAGGTGGTGGAAAT
>JBEBAJ010000164.1:0-5703 GCA_041158965.1 Pseudomonadota bacterium
CCAATTGGTGTCGCAACGCGGGTTGGCGGTGCTCTTCACCGAGCACAGCATGGATGTGGTCTTTGGCTATGCCGATCGCATCATTGTGCTGGCGCGGGGTCGCCTGATTGCCGAAGGCACCGCACAAGACATACGAAACCACCCCAAAGTGCAGGAAGTCTACTTTGGCTCCGGCAAAACCTTCGAGGCCAAGTCATGAGTGCCGATCCGTTGTTGCAAACCCGTGGCCTCAATGCCTGGTATGGCGCGGCCCAGATTTTGTTTGATGTCAACTTGCAGGTGAACCGTGGCGAGGTGGTGGCCCTGATGGGACGCAACGGCGCGGGCAAATCGACCACGCTCAAAGCCATCATGGGCATGATGCCGCGCCGAAGTGGTCACATCGAGTACCTGGGACGCGACATCTCGCAAGCCCAACCGCATCAGGTGGCCCGACAAGGCTTGGGCTTTGTGCCGGAAGACCGGCGCATCTTTACCGACTTGAGCGTGCTGGAAAACCTGAGCGTAGGCCGACAAGGGCCACGCCAATTTCCTGATGGCAGTGCGGCACCGTTTTGGGACCACGACAAGCTCTTCAATTTGTTTCCTAACCTGGGCGAAATGCCACACCGTCCTGGCGGGCGCATGAGCGGCGGCGAGCAACAGATGCTCACCGTGGCACGCACCCTCATGGGCAACCCTTTGCTGGTATTGCTGGACGAGCCTTCCGAGGGAGTGGCCCCGGTCATTGTGGAACAAATGGCCGACATGATCATGACGCTCAAGCGCGAAGGCGTGAGCATTTTGCTGTCTGAGCAAAACCTGCATTTTGCCCAGTGGGTCAGCGACCGCGCTTATGTGCTGGAAAAGGGCCAGATTCGTCACCAGGCCCCCATGGCCGAACTGGTTCGTGATCAAGACATTCAGCGCCAGTACCTCAGCGTGTAGGCCTGGCATGAACAAGCCCTTGCGTGTCCAGACCTTGAGGTGCACCGTCAATGGGCAAGCCGTGGCTTTGGAGTTGACCACGGCTGCCACGCTGCTGCATGTGCTGCGCAACGATTGTGGCCTGAATGGGCCGCGCCTGGGATGCGGTTTGGGCCAGTGCGGGGCCTGTACCGTCTGGGTAGACGGGCAGGCGGCCCGCGCATGCTGCATGCCAGCTCTGGAAATGCAGGGCCGCGAGATCACCACACTGGAAGGCTTGCCGGAGACATTGAAATGCGTGCCGCAGGCTTTTGTCGACGCCCAAGCCGCGCAGTGTGGCTATTGTTTGAACGGCATGGTCATGATGGCGGCCCTGCTTTTGCGCGAGCAGCCCCAGCCCACCGAGTACGACATCGTGCGGGCGCTGTCGGCCAATTTGTGCCGTTGCGGCACCCATGTCGAGATCATGCAAGCCGTGCGCCTGGCGGCACAGCGCCTTGCCCAACAGGGTGCCGAGCAGGACACAGAGCGAGTTTCTGAGCAGGGCCCGGGTCGGGTTAGGTCATGAAGACACTGGCGCAGCAGCACACCACCCGTCGATCCATATGGCAAGCCCCGGCGGGCCTATGCGTGTGGCGCAACCCGCTGCCCCAGCCCCCGGCAGTGCGCGGTCAGCCGAGCTTTGTCGCCAGTGACCCTGCCGAGGGGCCCGAGCCCCTATTGATGGTTTGGACGGACGGCAGTGTCACCGGTTTGTGTGGCCATGTGGATCTGGGGACAGGATTGCGCACTGCGCTCACCCAGATAGTGGCCGAAGAACTTGATTTGCCCATGCATCGTGTGTCGCTCCTGATGGGCAGCACAGAGGCTGCACCCAATCAGGGCGCAACGATTGCCAGCGCGTCCATACAGATCCACGCCGAGCCCTTGCGCCGTGCGGCAGCGCAGGCGCGGCAACACCTCTTGGCTTTGTGGGCCCAGACCTGGGATTGTCATTCAGATGAACTGCTGTGTCGTGACGGTGTGATCAGCCAGCGCGGGCATGCCGAACGCCAATCCGATTGGGCTGCCGTGTTGTCGCTTGGTGGCCTGATCCGTTTGCCCCTGGACTTGAAAGCCCCGCTGAAAGACCCTGCCAACTACCGCTTGGTAGGACACAGCATCCCCCGGGTCGATATACCCGCCAAGGCCAGCGGCGAGCCTGCTTTCGTTCATGACCTGAGATGGCCCGGGGTGCTGCATGGGCGGGTCATCCGACCTCCATACGCAGGCGCAGATCATGGCGATTTCATCGGGCACACTTTGCTTGGGGTGGATCAAACCAGCGTCAGCCATGTCCCCGGCATGCGGGCCGTGGTGGTACAAGGTGACTTTATCGGGGTCGTGGCTGAACGCGAAGAGCACGCCGAACTTGCCATGCGTGAGTTGCGCGTCGATTGGAAACCCTGGCCGCGCATGTCAGATGTCTCAGACCTGGAAAAAGCCTTGCGTGCCAACCCTTCGACCCCGCGCGAGTTGGTCAACGAGGGCGATGTCGAGGGTGCCTTGCAAAATGCAGCAAAAGCATTTGATCGCACTTATGTCTGGCCGTATCAGATGCACGCCAGCCTGGGGCCATCGTGCGCGCTGGCCCATTGGCTCGATGGCCATGACCCTGAGGCCCCTCACATTGCCTTGCGCGTCTGGGCCGGCACACAGAACCCCCATGTATTGCGCCGTGATCTGGCCACGCTGATGGGGCTGTCGGACACTCAGGTGGACGTGGTTCGGATGGAGGCCGCCGGCTGCTATGGCCGCAACGGTGCCGACGATGCGGCCGCCGATGCCGCGCTCATGTCGCGCGCAGTGGGCGCTGCGGTGCGGGTGCAATTGACCCGAGAGCAAGAGCACGCCTGGGAGCCCAAGGGGGCGGCGCAGTGGATGCATGTGCGCGGCGGCTTGGGGTCCGATGGCAGGCCCATGGGATACGATTTTGAAACCGCATATCCATCTAATGGAGCGCCCACGCTGGCCTTGATCTTGACCGGGCGTGTTGCCGCCGAGGCACAGGCCTACGAGATGGGCGACCGCACCGCCAGGCCGCCATACGGGTACGATGATTTGCGCGTGACGGTGCACGACATGGCCCCCATATTGCGTGCCAGTTGGCTGCGGGGCGTGTCGGCGTTACCGAATTCTTTCGCCCACGAGAGTTATATCGATGAACTGGCACACGCCGCGGGTGTCGACCCGGTGCAATACCGCTTGCAATGGCTGACTGACCCGCGTGCCCGTGAGTTGGTACAAGCCACTGCCGCCAAGGCGCATTGGAAGCCCCACAATCAGGCGCAACAACAGCCTGCGCAGGGCGAATGGCTGCAAGGACAGGGCTTTGCCTATGCCCGTTACGTGCACAGCAAGTGGCCGGGTTTTGGTGCCGCTTGGGCGGCCTGGGTGGCCGATGTCGAGGTGCATGCCCGTACCGGTGAAGTTCACGTGAAGCGTGTGGTGGTCGGTCACGATGCGGGTTTGACGATCAACCCCGCCGGGGTCGAACATCAGGTGCATGGCAACGTCATACAAACCACCAGCCGGGCACTCAAAGAGCAGGTGCAGACCGACCCAGCCAGTGGGGCGGTGACCAGCACCGAGTGGGGCAGTTACCCGATCCTGAGCTTTCGTGAGGTGCCGGTCATCGAGGTATTTCAGATGCCGCGCCCAGACCAACCCTCTTTGGGGGCGGGCGAGTCGTCTTCCGTGCCCGGCACCGCCGCCATCGCCAATGCGATATTTGACGCCACTGGCGTGCGCTTTCGACAACCCCCGTTCACCCCCGAAGTGGTGCGGGCCGCCCTGAACCCCTTGGCCCAAGCCGGGGAGACAGCAACGTCAAGCCCCGAGCCAACCCAAGTCGAGCGCTTAGAGCCCGAGGCTCCCAGCCCTGTGCCCAAGAAGGTGTCACCGATTTCGTGGCGCGGTCGTGCGCTCACTTGGACCAGGCGACTGACGGGCACCGCTTTGGGTGCCTTGGCGGTGGCTGCTGCCACACTGGGCTGGCGTGCCGGTTTGCCCGAAGTCAGCCGACCTGATCTTGGCCGGTTTAGCCCGGCCCAACTGGAGCGTGGGCGCCAATTGGCGGCATTGGGCAACTGTGCCGGTTGCCACACCGTCGAGCAAGGTTTGACCAACGCGGGTGGCCGCCCCATCGTCACCCCATTTGGCACCGTCTACACCACCAATCTCACGCCTGACCCCGAGACCGGCTTGGGGCGATGGTCGTTTCAGGCTTTTTCACGGGCCATGCGCGAAGGCATTTCACGAGAAGGCCATCACCTCTATCCGGCATTTCCATACACTTCCTTTGCGGGCCTCAGCGACACCGATCTGATGGACCTGTATGCCCATCTCATGTCACAGCCCCCGGTGCGTCAGGCCACGCCAGAACCCCAAATGCGTGGTTTGGCCGCATGGCGTCCTGCCATGGCGATCTGGAACGGGCTCTTTCACGTGCCCAACCCCTGGCAGCCCGACCCTCAACTGAGCGCTGCTCAAAACCGTGGTGCCTACTGGGTGCAGACGCTGGGCCACTGCGGTGCCTGTCACACCCCGCGCAATCTGCTGGGTGCGGAGCGAGAGTCCGCACATTTGCAAGGGGCCGATGTCGATGGTTGGCATGCCCCTGCGCTGGATGCACTCAATCGCTCTGCGGTACCTTGGACCGAAGCTGCCTTTTACAAGTACCTGCGCCATGGACACAGCCCATGGCACGCCGCTGCCGGTGGGCCCATGGCGCAAATTGTTCGTCAACTGGCCGATGTGTCCGACGACATACTGCGCGATATGGCGGCCTATCTGGCAGGGCTGAACCCGGCCAGCGCAGACATCTCGCCCGAACAAAGCGCCCAACAGGCGCGACTGGCGGTTCAACGCGCCGCCCAGGTGGCCCCACTGCCCGACGCCGCCCAGCGTCAATTCCAGGGCAGTTGCGGGGCTTGTCATCACGATGGCGACGGCCCGGCCCTGCTGGGTGTCAATACCCCGCTTGCGCTGAACTCGCAGGTGCGCGCCGCCGCCCCGGACAACCTGATCCGCACCATACTGGAAGGGCTGCAATACCCGCCCAGTCGTGAGGTGGGCTTTATGCCCGCCTTCAAAGACAGCCTGACCGATGCCCAAATCGCTGACATCGTTCGTTACACCCGCGCACGCTATGCGCCAGAGGCGCCCCCATGGGCAGACCTGGCCACCCGGGTGGGGCAATTGCGGCGCCATTCGCCTTAAAGGCGCGCCTTTGTGGCCCGTTCATTGAGGGGCTCAGTCTCTGAATGGGACATATTGCCGACTTTAAAATGATTTATTTAATACTCATTTTTCTCGTATAATAGTAAAAAAAGTTGACTTTAAGGAAGCTCGGGCTTGCTTGATCAGGTCAATTTAAACCCTCTGTGGATGTGTTCGAGAAAGCCCGCTGCGTTCATGCGGCGCCTAAAAATGGAGAATTGACCATGAAAATGAATCACTTGCCTTTGGTGTTGGTGGCCTTGCTGTCGGCGTGTGCAACGCCTACCGTGGTGCAAACCATGAAGCCTGGAGATATGGGCTTGACATGTGCCCAATTGCAAAATGAGTTGTCCGAAGCCGATCGCTATAAAAAAGAGGCAGAAAGTGAAAAAGGGGTGACAGGAGGGAATGTGCTCCGTTTGCTGTTTTGGCCTGCCATCATCGGGACCTATGTGAATGCCAATGAAGCCATTTCTTCTGCCGAAAGTCGCCGGATCCATCTTGCGAACCTGATGGCGCAGCAGAAATGCGAGGCCC
>JBEBAJ010000165.1:0-5681 GCA_041158965.1 Pseudomonadota bacterium
GCCACCCGATCCTGCCCGCGCCGCGACGTGTTTGCTTTCGGCACCGACCTCACCGACCTCACCGACACCTTTGCCGCCGCCGACCCCGACGACATGCTGGCGCTTGCCTCGCAGCGCATACATGACTTTGCGGGCGGAACCCGGCTGGGCGACTCATTGGCCACCTTGCGCCGTCGCCATGCCCGGCGCCTGGTCGGGCGGCGCACCGTGGTGCTGCTGATCAGCGACGGCCTGGACACGGGCGAGCCCGAGGTCTTGGCGCAAGAGTTGGCTTGGCTCAAGCGCCACAGCCGCACCTTGTTGTGGCTCAACCCCCTGCTGCGCTTTGACGGTTATGCCCCCATCGCCCGTGGGGCCGCGGTCTTGCACCGCCAGGCCGACGCCATGCTGGCAGTGCACAACCTCAGCCGGTTGGATGAGTTGGCGCAGTCTTTGCGACAGCTTTTGCGGGCATAAACACCCCGGCGGGTTTAAACTCGGGGGTGGAAGGAACATCATCATGGAAATGCAAGGCACGCGCCAACTCAAGGTCAGTCAACAACAGGCTTGGGACGCGCTGAACAACCCCGAAGTCCTCAAAGTCTGCATTCCAGGCTGCGATCGCATCGAAGCCAGCGGCGAGAACGAATTCAGCATGGGCACCGCCCTCAAAATCGGCCCGGTATCGGCCAAATTCAGCGGCAAGATCATGCTCACCGACATGAACCCCCCTGCCAGCTACACCCTGAATTTTGAAGGGCAGGGCGGTGTCGCCGGGTTCGGCAAAGGCACGGCCAAGGTCACCCTGACCCCCAATGCCGAAGGCTGCGAATTGGGCTACAGCGTCACCGCACAAGTGGGCGGCAAAATCGCCCAACTGGGCCAGCGCCTCATCGATGGGGTGGCCAAGTCATTGTCAGAAGATTTCTTCAAGCGCTTTGACGCCGAGACCGAGCGCCTCTACCCCCCCCAAGCGGCCGCACCTATGGCGGCCCCTGCGGCCCCCAGCGAAGGCGAACAAAAGGGCTGGCCGGTCTGGGTTTGGGTGGCGGCAGCGGCGGTGGTGGCGGGCCTCATCTACGTGGCACGCTGACCCCGGGGCGTGCGCATGACGCTGCGCTCGATCTCGCTGGGCCATGTGGCGCTCGATTTGATGTTTCACATCGACGCCTTTCCCGACCACCCCACCAAAACACACGCCGACGAGTTCTTTCAGGGCGTGGGCGGCATGTCGGCCAACTCGGCGGTGGCATTGTCCCGACTGGGGGCCAAGGCCTCGTTTTACGGCCCCATCGGTGACGACACGGCGTCCCCGACCTTTTTGCAGCACTTTCGCCGCCAGGGGGTCGACACCCGGCACATCACCCCCATACACGGGCAGACCAACTCCATCTCTGCCATCGTCACCGACGCCAGCGGCGAGCGCATGATCTACACCCACAAGGGCAGCGCCTTGCAGCACCCCGGGCCGTTTGATCCGACTTGCCTCGACCACCAGGATGTCTTGCTGGCCGATCCGCGTTGCGTGGCATGGGCCGAGCAGGCCATGCGTCTGGCCCGCCAGAAGAAACTGCCTTGCTTGCTCGATGGCGAAATCTCACCGGCTGAAGACTTGCAGCGGATGGTGCCGCTGTCGCAATGGGTGGCGTTCTCAGACCCGGGCTTGCAGGCCTATCACCCCGGCCCCCACGCCGACGGCCTGGCCCAGGCTCTGGCCAGCGACCCCGGGGTGGAGCTGGCTGTGGTCACACTGGGGGGCGACGGCCTTCTGTGGCAACTGCGCGGACAGTCCGCACAGCGCATGGCAGGTTTCAAAGTGCCGCACGTCATCGACACCACCGGGGCGGGCGACACCTTTCACGGCGCTTTGGCCTTCGCTTGGGGCTTGGGTCAGCCACCGCAAGAGGCCTTGCGCTTTGCCAGCGCCGCCGCGGCCCTCAAATGCACCCGCCCCCACGGCATATTGGGGGCCCCGCACCAGGACGAAGTGCGGGCGTTTTTGGCACTAAACACCTGAGCCCGCCTCACTCAAGCCAATGGGTGAGAGACAAAGGGGCATCCCCTATCGAAGCTTTGCCAACCCCCCGCTGCGCGCCACCCGCACCTCGCAGGCCGCCAGCCACACCTCGGGTTTGAGGGCCCACCAGGTCAGGCGCTCCTTGGCCCGGGTCAGGCCGGTATAGATCAGCTCGCGCGTCAACACCGGGCTGACTTGCGGTGGCAGCACCAGCAACACATGGTCAAACTCCGAGCCCTGTGATTTGTGGATGGTCATGGCGAACACGGGTTCCACGTCGTCGAGTCGCGCGGGCGAAACCCAGCGCACCCCTTGTTCATGGGCAAATGCCACTCGCAACACCACCTGCCCCGTGCTCAGCGCATGCGGCAGGCACAGACCGATGTCGCCATTGTTCAATTCCAGCGCCGCGTTGTTGCGCGTGACCATGACCGGTCGCCCCGCACACCACAAGGCCTGACCCAAACCCAGCGCCTGCGCGATGTGTTGGTTCAGTGTCTCAACGCCCCAAGGCCCTTCGCGCAACGCGCACAGCACACCGACCTGGGTAAAGCGCTCGAGCAGCTCACGCGCGATCGCGTCGGGCACCGCCCTCTCGCCGCCTTGCGTCGCTTGCATCACCTGCTCCCACCAGGGGGCAAAGGCCTGCTTGAGCAGCGCGCGCCCGGCAGGGGTCGATGGGGTGATGTCGGTCAGGCGGGTCACTTGCTGGCCGCAAGGGGCATCGGCACCCGCCCAAACTGTGGGCAGCGCCGCCCAGGCTTGTTGGCGTTCTGCACGGCTGGCGTGTTGCACCCACCGCGCCCACTGACCTATGCCTTGGTCGGCTTTGAAGCGGTGGCTGTGGCGCAATTGAACGCGCTGGGCATCGAGCCAGGTGGCTTCGCAAAGTTGCGCCAGCACGGCACCGGCTTGCACCGACGCCAGCTGCTCAGGGTCGCCCAGCAAAATCACCCGGCACGACGCTGGCAGGGCACTCAGCACCCGGGCCATCAGCTCCAGGTCCACCATCGACACCTCGTCTATCACCAGCACATCGGCCTGCCAGATGTCGGGTTGGTCTTGCAACCAGCGATGCAAGGTGGCCGAAGTCTCGGGCAAGCCGATGCGCCAGGCCTCGGGCAGTTTGGCGATGGCCCCTCGCATCGACTCGGCCAGTCGGGCCGAGGCCTTGCCGGTCGGGGCCGCCAGCAGCACGCGCAGTGGTTCGGTGTGGCCGGCCAGCTGCATGTGGGCGCGTTGCAGCAGCGCCAGCATGCGGGCCACGGTGGTGGTCTTGCCGGTGCCGGGCCCGCCCGAGACCAGGGTAAAGCCATGCTGCAAACCCGTCAGACAGGCTTGCCTTTGGTCTTGTTGTTGGGCGATGGCGGTGGCATCGCGGCCCAGCCCGGCAAACAGTTCGTCCAGCCACTGCGCCCAAGGGGCTTCGGCCAGGGGGCGTGCATCGGCACGCGCCAACAGCGAATGGCGGATGCGCTGCTCGGCTTCAAAGGCACGGCGCAAATACAGCCGTTCGCCCTGCAAGACCAGCGGTGAACCTTCGCCCTGTGCCCACGGCAATGTGGGGGCCGCCTGCGACAGATCGCTGGGCAGGGCCCGGGTGTGTTCTTCGCTCCACCCCAACAATTCGCCCGGGGCTTGGGTCAGGGCGCTTAATTCAAGGCATGCGTGCCCGCGCGACCATTGGTGGTGGGTCAGGGCCGCCAGCCACAAGTGCCTTGGGTCAGAGCTGGCTTGCAGGCCATGCAACCCATGCGCCAGTGCGCTGTCCAAATCCGTCAGCGGAAGGCCATGCCAGGGCAGGATCGGCGGTAAAACGCAGGCCAGGGTCAGTGTCATGGCGTTTCCTGCATCGTGGGGCGCAGCAAGGCGTCCAGGGCGGTGATCAAGGGCACGGAAGGTCGCTGCATGACCACCCCCGCCCCGGCGGCACCGATGCCTCGCATGAACAAATAAGCCGCCCCGCCCAAATGGCAGGCCGGGTCATAGTCGCGCACCCGGTGCTGCAGCAAACGGTGCAGGGCCAGCACATAGATGACCGATTGCACATCGTAGCGTTTGTCGAGCAAGGCGCGCTGCAAGGATTCGGGGTCATAGTGATCGAGCTTGTTCGATTTGTAGTCCAGCACCCAATAGCGGCCATCGTGCTCAAACACCAGGTCGATGAAACCATTGACCATGCCGCCCAAGGTGGCGGGCATCAGCGCCGGTCTGGGCTGGCCGGCAAACAGATCCTCGCCAATGAGCCGGTCGATGGC
Source organism: Pseudomonadota bacterium (assembly GCA_041158965.1). Lineage (GTDB taxonomy): Bacteria > Pseudomonadota > Gammaproteobacteria > Burkholderiales > Burkholderiaceae_C > Limnohabitans. The sequence continues at coordinate 4,255 of JBEBAJ010000165.1, forward strand.
TTGCGTGCACGCCGTGGCCACACTGAAGTGAAACGGCATCTCGGCCCAGTGGCGTGGCTGGCGCAAATCGCCCAGCACCACAGGGTTTGCGTCAGCCAGTGGCAATGGGGTGTGGAGCACCTGCTGCAACCAGGGGTTGATCATGGCTTGCTCATGCGGCTTGAGCCCCATTTGCCGCTCCAACTGTGCCTGCCAGGCGGGGCCGCTCTCGCCCCGCGCCAGCGGCCAATCGTGCTCGGCCTGCCATTGCAAGAGGTCGTGCAGCAAAGTGCCGTAACTGGCCCCCGCCCCAAAGTCTTGCCACGGCAAATCGGCTGGGGCATGGGCCAAGCCTTTCTCGCCCACATGCATTTCCTCCGAATCAATCTCGCGTTCGGCTTGTTCGGCCTGGGTCTGCCAGGCCACGGTGGATGGCTCACCCAGCCTGCGCGTCAGCGCGCTGAAGCTGGCACTCCACCAAGGGGGCAGATGCAGTTTCGGCGCTGGCCTGGGGCCACCTTGCATGGGTGGCTCAACGGGCGCTTGCCATTGAGGGGTGGGCCGGGTGCTGGGCACGCTCACGCCCAGACCGGCGATGCCATCTGCCAATTGGTTCCAGAAGCCCGACCATGGCGTCTTTTTGTCGCTGCGATTGAACCAGCGGCACAGGGCCGAAGTGCCTTGGCCATTGATTTCGTCTTTGTGGGGGTAGATGCCCAGCCACAAGCTGCGCTCGGCGCGGGTCATGGCCACATAAAGCAAACGGGTGTCTTCCAGCACATCGCGGCTGCGTTCGGGCTCGGCGTCATCGTCGCTGTCAGATTGGGCCTCGGGCGCGGCCTTGCCGCTGCTTAAAAACGGGATGTAAACACGCTTGTATTGCAAGCCCTTGCTTTTATGAAAGGTCACCACACGCACCCGGTTCTCGTCGCTCTCCAATCGGGTTTGGGCCGGGCCATCTTCAGCGCCCTGGCGTCTGATCTCGCGGCCCAGGTGGCGCACTGTCGCGTGCGGCAAGGCGGCGATGCCCTGCGCGGTCATCGGGTGCGTGGCCTGTTGCAACAATTCGGCCAGATGCAGCAAATTCGTCAAACGACGCTCACCGTCGGGGCGCTGCAGCAGACGCGCCGCCGCCCCGGTGTCCAGCAACCACTGGCGCAACATGGGCAGCACGCCGCTGGCCAGCCAGTGCTGGTGCCATTGCAGGGCCTGGTCCAGCAGGGCGTCCCAGGCTTCGTCTGAGTGGGTCTGCGCCAACAACCCTTCGGTGCTCAGTCCCCACAGCGGTGTGCCCAAGGCGGCGCGCAGTGCGCTGGCCCGGCGTGGTTGCGCCAAGGCCCGCAGCACCAGCCACAGGTCACGCGCCTCGTCGCTCTGATAGACCTGGCTGCGGTCAGACAGAAACACCGCCGCAATGCCGGCCTTGGCCAGCGCTTTCATCACCTCGG
>JBEBAJ010000166.1:0-5664 GCA_041158965.1 Pseudomonadota bacterium
TGCATCGCCCCAAGCCAGCCGTCGGCACCAGCCTGCCTGAAATCTTGTGCCTGCTGGCCTGTCTGGCCATCGGTCTGGCGCAATCGCTGCCCCTGTGGGGCGGTGCTGGCGCAGGCTTGGCCATGGGCCAGGCGCGGGCCGCCTTCGAGACAGATTGGCGGGGCGCGCGCTGGCAGGCCCAAACGCGGGGGCATGCGATGCGCTTGCAAGCCATAGTCCCCTGTGTGCGCCCCAACCTGCCTGGCGGTTGGCATTGTGGCTGGCAGTGGGTGCAAGAAGACACTGGCCAACTGATCCAGGAATCGCGCCTGCCCCCGGGTCTGAGCGTGAGCGTCAAACCCAACAGCCCGTGGCGCATCGATGCATGGGGTGAGCCACTGAGCGGCGGGGCCAGCATTTTGTTCCAATCGACCGTGGGCAGCGCCACCCCCGAATTGCTGTGCATGAATGTGTTGGGTCGCTTGCGCCGGGTGCGGGGACTCGCATGCGAATGAAGGCACATGCCCATGCGCCCAAGCGCACTTTGGCGCACTGCGCGACACGCGCCATGGGCTGGGTCACCCTGGATGCGCTGCTGGCCTTGTCTTTGTGGGCCGCGCTGGGATTGAGCATGATCTGGCAAACCCGTGCACTTCTGGCGCAACAAAGAAACCTCTGGCAACAAAGCCAGGCGCTCGAATGGCTGGGCGATTTGCACGAACGACTGCGGCTGGCGCGCCTGTCGGCCCCGCACCGATTGGCCTGGGGAGAAAAAGCCAGTGGTGGCGACTGCAGCGAACGCGACTGCGACCCGACCGCCTGGCGCGACCATTTACTGGCCGACTGGCAAAACCGCCTCGGGCAAGAATGGCCGCAAGCGCAAGCCTGGCTGGCTCCCTGGGCCAATGATGCCAGGTTACAAGTGTCGGGCTTGCGCTGGCCGGAACGGGGCAGCGCGGCACAAAGCCTGAAGGTAAATGGCGAAACCTGCCCCATCGGCTGGCGCTGCGTGGTGACGCTGGGGTGGCCATGAGCGTGCCGCTATACCTGCTGTGCCAAGGCCCAGGCCGCGACCCGACCCGTGGGCGTGGCCAAACCCCAGTTGATTTGCTGGTGGGGCTTAGCCTGGGCCTGGGTGTGCTGGCCATGAGCATGCAAGCCTGGGGGTTGCATCGGCAATGGCTGGCTGATCGCGACACGCGGCAAGAACTGTTCGAGCGCACGCCCTTTTTGAATCGGCTGTTGCTGCGCCTGAGTCGACAAGCGGGTTCGCGCGCGCTGTGGGCAGAAAGCGGCCAATGGCAGATTGCCCCGGCATATGTGGCCTTGCCCACGGGCACAGGGCCGACCTGGGTACATGCGCGTGACATCCATGCCGCGCCCGCTGAAGTCCCCAACTGCCAAAACACCCGGGTGTGGGCGCAAGATGCCGCCTCTGCGCCCAGTCATTTGCGTGACCAATTCGCCTGGGTCGATGGGCAACTCAAGTGCAAAGACCTGGCGCAAAGCAATGCCCGCTGGCAGGCTTGGGTGGAGCAGGTGCGTGGATGGCAGGCCATGCTGGCCTGGCAAACCATGAACGCGGGCCAGCCCAGTTGGCGCTGGCGGCCCGTCGGTGACACGCCCACACAAGGCAGCGCCGTGGGCGTTCGCCTGTGCCTGGGCATGGACAGCGTGACCCCGATGGCGCGACGCCCACCGCTGGGCAAAGACTGTGCCGAGCGCCCCTTGACCGACCATGGCCGCGCGTGGCGGGTCTGGACCCGGGCCTGGGCCTTGCGGGTGGTCACGCCATGAGGGCCCGTGGCTGGGCCACCGCCGGGGTGATGATGGCCTGTGGCCTCATGTCTTCCAGCACTTTGGCGGTGTGGCTGGAACTGGCGCACGACCAGCGTCAGTGGGCGCAAAGACAGTGGCTGTGGCAGGCACAGGTGGCTGCCGAGGCCGTGCTGCGAGACGCGCAGCAAACATGGCAGGCCTCGGGACAGGGCAGCGGCCCCGGCGGTCCGGCCGCAGACTGTCTGCGGGGCCGCTGCGTCTGGCAGGGCCACGCGGGTTTATCGCGGGCGCATTGGCAGGCCCGGCTTGATCAGGCGGCCTGGGGTGGTTGTGGCGACCCGGCGGCCTGGCCCTCAGCCTGGCCCACCCTGCCCCAAACACGCCTGGCCTGCTGGTCTGAGAGCACCCCGCACCCAGCAGGAACCCTGGTGCGTTTCACGGCCTGGGTGCAAGGAGATCGGGACGGACAATCCACGCTGATGCAGGCCGTCTGGCAAGCCAGCGGTGGCGCAGGCCAGTGGCTGAGTTGGCGCGAGGTGATGCCATGAACCGATACCGCCAGCCCCGTGCCCCTGCCCTGCAGCGCCTGACCCTGGCGCAGGGGTTCACCCTGATCGAATGCATCTGGGCGGTGGCCATTGCCGCACTGCTGGCTTCTCTCTCACTGCCCTTGTCGCAGGGCCAGTGGCAACGGGGTCAGAGGGCACAGGCCCGCGTGGCATTGGCCCAGGCCGGGGCCTGGCTGGAGCGTGAGATGACCCTGGGCGGTGCATGGCCCAGCGCATGGCCCGAGGCAGCGCCTTGGGCCGAGGGGCTGAGCTACCGCCTCAGCTTCAGTGTGGAGGGTCAGGGTTATGTGCTGCGGGCCAGCCCGCAGGGGCGCCAGTCGAGCGACCCCTGCGGGGTTTTATGGCTGACCGATCAGGGCTTGCGCGGCGCCGATGGCCAAGGGTGCTGGTGAAGCAAAACCCCATGCAGCGTATGCCAGATAATGAGGCCATGACCGATGTCGACCTCGATGGGCGCATGATGCGCCGGGCGCTGGACTTGGCCCGCCAGGCCATGTACCTGACTTCGCCCAATCCGCGCGTGGGTTGCGTGCTGACGGACGCGAATGGCCGGGTGATCGGCGAAGGCCACACTCAGGCGGCCGGTCAGGCCCATGCCGAAATCATGGCCCTGCGTGACGCGCAGGCCCGCGGCCATCACACCCAAGGGGCCACGGCCTATGTCACGCTGGAGCCCTGTGCCCATCAGGGGCGCACGGGGCCTTGCTGCGTGGCCCTGTCTCAAGCCGGGGTGGCACGCGTGGTGGTGGCCACCACCGACCCCAACCCCTTGGTCAGCGGACAGGGGCTGGCGCATTTGCGCCAGCACGGGGTCGCCGTCGAATCAGGACTGCTGGGCGATGAGGCGCGTGAACTCAATGTGGGGTTTTTTTCGCGCATGACGCGAGGCAGACCTTGGGTGCGGATGAAAATGGCCGTCTCGCTGGATGGACAAACCGCGCTGGCCAACGGGGTCAGCCAATGGATCACCGGGCCCGAGGCCCGCGCCGATGGCCACGCCTGGCGCGCCCGGGCCTGTGCGGTTCTCACTGGCATGGGCACCGTGAAAGAGGACGACCCACTGCTCGATGTGCGGCTGGTCGAGACCCCGCGCCAGCCAGTGCTGGTGGTGGTTGACTCGCGCTGGGAAACCCCGCTCACGGCACGGCTTTGGCAACCCCGGCGTGCCGTCTGGATTTATGGCGCCCAGGATCAGGCCCTGGCCCAGCAGGCACTGGCGCAAAAAGGGGCCGAGTTGCACCTTTTGCCCAATGCCCAGGGCAAGGTGGACTTGGCCGCCATGCTCACGGACTTGGCCCAACGCGGCATCAATGAATTGCATGTCGAGGCTGGCCATGCCCTCAATGGCTCGATGCTGAACGCCGGTCTGGTCGATGAGTTGCTGATTTACATGGCCCCCAAAATGCTGGGCAGTGGCCGCGGCATGGCTTTGTTGCCCCCTTACACCGATCTGGGGCAGTCGCTGCCATTTGTATGGCTGGAGGCCACCCGGATCGGGGCCGACTTGCGCCTGCGGGCTCGCCGACAGACCGGGTAGCCGCAGGGCTACAATAGGGGAATGTTCACCGGAATCATCACCGGCGTGGGGCGCATCGTCGCCGTTCACGACCTGGGTCGCTCTTTGGATCACGGCAAACGGCTCACCTTGCAGGCGCCGGCCGGGTATCTGGACGATGTGGGGCTGGGCGACAGCATCGCCATCAACGGCGCTTGCATGACCGTCACCCACCTCGATTTGCCACAGCATCAATTCAGCATTGACATCTCCGCCGAATCTCTGGCCCGCACTGGCGGCCTGGATCAAACCGGCCCGGTCAATCTGGAAAAAGCCTTGCGCGCCCACGACCGGCTGGGCGGTCACATCGTGTCGGGCCATGTCGACGGCCTGGGCAGGGTGAGTCACTTTGCCCAAGTCGGTGAGAGCTGGGAGTTGCGCGTCGTTGCACCGCCCGAACTGGCCAAGTACCTGGCCTACAAAGGCTCGGTCACGGTCAACGGCGTCAGCCTGACGGTGAATCGGGTGCAAGACATGGCCGAGGGCTGTGAGATCAGCATTAACCTCATCCCCCACACCGTGACCCATACCGCCCTCTCTGAACTGCGCGCGGCGTCGAAAGTGAACCTAGAAATTGACACCGTGGCGCGCTATGTCGAGCGCATGCTTCAGCCCGGTCTGACCCAGAAAGCCACCGCATGAACGCCCGCCAACCTGTGCCCATCTCACCTGTGCAAGACATCGTCGCCGAGATTCAGGCCGGGCGGATGGTGATTTTGGTGGACGAGGAGGACCGCGAGAACGAAGGCGACCTGGTGATGGCCGCCCAGCATGTGACCCCGGAGGCGATCAATTTCATGGCCCGCTTCGGGCGCGGCCTGATTTGCCTCACGCTGACCCGCTCGCGTTGTGAGTATTTGCAACTGCCGCCTATGGCGGCGCGCAACGGCACGGTGTACAGCACGGCCTTCACGGTCTCGATCGAAGCCGCCGAAGGTGTCACGACTGGCATTTCGGCAGCCGACCGTGCCCGCACCATTCAGGTCGCGGTAGACCCCCAATCGAAGCCCACCGATCTGGTTCAGCCCGGTCATGTGTTTCCGCTGCAAGCGGTCGATGGCGGCGTGCTCATGCGCGCCGGCCATACCGAGGCCGGTTGCGACCTGGCCGGCATGGCCGGTTGCACGCCATCCGCCGTGATCTGCGAGATCATGAAGGACGATGGCACCATGGCACGCCTGCCCGACCTGCAGCTGTTTGCCGCCGAGCATGGCCTGAAAATCGGCACCATCGCCGACCTGATTGCCTACCGCAGCCGCACCGAATCGCTGGTGGAAAAAATGGGCAGCAAACCGCTGCAAACCGCCTACGGCCTGTTCACCGCCCACGCTTACCGCGACTTGCCCGGCCAGGGCGTCCATCTGGCCCTGGTCAAGGGCCAACCCAATGACCAGCAGGTGGTGCCGGTGCGGGTGCATGAACCCCTGTCGGTGCTCGACGCCCTGGAAGTGGGCCGACCCATGCATTCCTGGAGCCTGGATGCGGCACTGAGATACATCGGCGCGCAAGACTGTGGCGTGGTGGTGCTGCTGAATGCCGGCGAAAGCGCCGCCCAATTGTGGGCCCAGTTCCAGGGGACAGCACGGGCCTCGCACGGCCCTGAGCGCGGCACCATGGACTTGCGCAGTTATGGCGTGGGCGCACAAATTTTGCGCGATTGCGGGGTACACCGCATGCGGCTGCTGGGCAACCCGCGCCGTTTGCCCAGCATGACCGGCTACGGCCTTGAAATCGAGGGCCACCTGGCTCAGGAGTGACCCCCATGTTTCAACCCACCCATGC
>JBEBAJ010000167.1:0-6045 GCA_041158965.1 Pseudomonadota bacterium
CGATGCCGGCATATGCATGTGCACATCCACATAGCAACGCTGGCCTGCCTTGCGCGTACTCAGGTGGTCAAAACGAATAATGCTCGCCACCCCCCGTTGGTGCTCAAACCCCTGCAACACTTCCTCGATCTGGGCCCTGACCCGCGGCTCCACCGCCTCATCCATCAGCGCCTGCGACGAAGACCAAACCAAACGCGCGCCTTCGCGCAAAATATTCAGCGCCACCGCTATGGCCACCACGGCATCCAGCCACAACCAACCGGTGAATTGCACGGCCAACAAGCCCGCCACCACCCCCACCGAAGTCCAGACATCCGTGACCAGATGTCGCGCATCCGCCTGCAAAGCCATCGATCTGTGCGCTTCAGCCGACTTGAACATCACCCAGGCCAACAACCCATTCAGGCCCGAACTCAACACCGACAATGCCAAGCCCAGCCCCACCTGCTCCAAAGGCTCCGGGTCCCACACCCGGTGCAGCGCCGCCCAAATAATGCCCAACGCCGCGCCCACAATCAAAATGCCCTCAAACCCTTATGGTGGCCATACGGGTGCGCATCGTCAGCCGGCTTTGACGCCACCATCACCATGGCCAAACCAAACATCGCGCCCGCCAAATTCACCAGCGACTCCAAGGCATCAGACAACAGCCCCACCGAACCCGACACCCACCACGCAGCGGTTTTCAGGGCAATGGTCAGCAAAGCCACGCCCACCGAAGCCTGCATCAACCGCTTCGGGGTCCAGCGTTGCAGCCACTGTGCCATCTGTGCCTTTCAACTCAGGGTAATGCGGGCAAACTTGCGCTTGCCCACTTGCAACACATGCACCCCTGCCGACAACTTCAAACCCTTGTCGCTGATGGTCTGGCCCCCAATGCGCACCCCGCCACCGTCTATCAACCGGTTGGCCTCACTCGTCGAAGGGGCCATCCCTGCGGCCTTGAGCAAAGCCCCAATCCCCATCGGCGCACCGCTCAAATGCTGCTCAGGGATCTCATCCGGTATCCCCCCCCGGCTGCGCAGGGCAAAGTCTTGCTCCGCCGCCTGCGCCGCCGCCGTGCCATGAAACCGCGCCGTGATCTCCCGCGCCAGCAAAACCTTCACCTCTTTCGGGTTGCGCCCCTCAGACACTTCGCGCTTGAGCGCCTCAATCTCCGCCAGTGACTTGAACGACAACAAGGTATACCAGCGCCACATCAACTCATCGCTGATCGACAGCACCTTGGCAAAGATCGTATTGGGGTCCTCAGTGATGCCGATGTAATTGTTTTTGCTCTTCGACATCTTGTCCACGCCATCGAGCCCCTCCAGCAACGGCATCGTCAAAATGCATTGCGGCTCCTGTGCGTATTCCAGCTGCAAATGGCGTCCCATCAGCAAATTGAACTTTTGGTCGGTGCCCCCCAACTCCAGGTCAGCCTTCAGCGCCACCGAGTCATAACCCTGCATCAGCGGGTACAAAAACTCATGCACTGAAATCGGCGTACCCGCCGTAAAACGCTGATGAAAGTCATTGCGCTCCATCATCCGCGCCACGGTGTACTTCGCCGCCAACTGAATCATCCCCATCGCCCCCAGCGGCAGGCTCCACTCAGAGTTGTACCTGATCTCCGTCCGCTCGGGGTCCAGCACCAGGCTGGCTTGCCGGTAATACGTTTCAGCGTTCGCCTTGATCTGCTCAGGCGTCAGCGGCGGGCGGGTGCTGTTGCGCCCCGACGGGTCGCCGATCAGGCTGGTGAAATCGCCAATCAAAAAAATCACCTGGTGCCCCAAATCCTGCAACTGGCGCATTTTGTTCAGCACCACGGTGTGGCCGATGTGAATGTCCGGCGCCGTCGGGTCCAGCCCCAGCTTGATCCGCAAAGGCACCCCCGTCGCCTCCGAGCGGGCCAACTTTTGCTGCCACTCCTCGGCCGGGATCAATTCCTCACACCCGCGCAGGGACACCTGCATCGCCTCACGAACCCGGTCGGTCACCGGGTATTGAGATTTAACCTGTTGATTCATCACATTTTTTTCCGATTTGGCAGAGCCAGTTTGGCGGGTTATACTCAGCCCACTGAGTTTTCATTTTACGGCGCGCGCGGCATTTGCCTTTAACCCGCACGTCACGGAGTCGGCTTTTGCCAAAAACCTTGCTCAACCTCTTCAGTCAGCTCTCACTTTGGCCACAACGCTGGTCCGAAGTGCAGCGCCGTCACCCCCACCGGGTGATGGGCGCCATCGCCGGCCTGATGATGGTGGGCGGCACCGCCTCCTACGCCGTGGCCACGCTCGGCCCCGACGCCTCCCGCATCCCGGCCATCGAAGTGGTGCAAACGCTCAACCTCACCGTCCCTTCTGCACCCTCCCTCAGCCTCCCGGCTGACTGGCGCTTGTACCGCAGCGACGTCACCCGCAGCAACGACACCGCCGAATCACTCCTGGCCCGACTCGGCATCCAAGACCCCGGTGCCGCTGAATTCATCCGGCTATCGGCCCCGGCCCGCGCCCATCTACTGGGCAAAGCCGGGCGCCAGGTCCGCGCCGAAGTCGATGCCCGCCAGCAATTGCTGGCCCTCAGTGTGCGTTGGGTGCAAGACGACAAAACCGAACAATTTCAGCGCCTCGTGATCGAGCGCCGCGACACCGGCTGGAAGGCCGAGGTGCAAACCGACACCCTCAGCGCCTCCACCCAACTGGCCGGTGGCATCATCCAAACCTCCTTGTTCGCCGCCACTGATCAGGCCCGCATCCCCGACTCAGTGGCATTGCAGATGGCCGACATCTTCTCGGGCGACATCGACTTCCATCGCAACCTGCGCAAAGGCGACCGCTTCTCGGTCGTCTACGAAACCATGCAAGCCGATGGCGAACCGATGCGGGTCGGACGCGTCCTCTCCGCCGAATTCGTCAACAACGGCAAAACACACACCGCCCTGTGGTTCAAAGAGCCCGGTGCCGCCAAAGGCGAGTACTACAGCCTCAACGGCCAAAGCCTGCGCCGCGCCTACCTCACCTCCCCCCTGGCTTTCTCGCGCATCACCTCCGTCATGGGCATGCGCCTGCACCCCGTCACCAATACCCTCAAGCAACACACCGGCGTCGACTATGCCGCCCCCACCGGCACCCCGGTGCGCAGCGTCGGTGACGGCATGGTTGAAGTCGCCGGCTGGCAAGGCGGTTACGGCAACACCGTGGTCGTTCGCCACCGCAACGGCCACAGCACCCTCTATGGCCACCTCAGCAAAATCAACGTCCGCAAAGGCCAAAGCGTTTCCCAAGGCCAGGACGTAGGCGCCGTCGGTGCCACAGGCACAGCCACCGGACCGCACCTGCACTTCGAATTCCGCGTCAACGGCGTCCATCGCGACCCACTCACCCTGGCTCGCCAAAGCGAATCACGCCCCATCTCCAGCGCCGCCAAAGCCTCCTTTGACCAGCAGGTCCAACAGGCCCGAACCGATTTGGCTGCCGCCACCTCGGTACAACTGCTCTCGGTTCAATAACCCCCCATGGGCGGGCTGTTCATCGGCCTCATGTCAGGCACCTCGCTCGACGGGGTTGACGGCGTACTCATCAACGCCTCAGGCCCACCACCCATTCAGGTTCTCAGCCATGCCCACGCCCCCTTCCCCGACGGGCTGCGGCAACAATTTCTGGCCCTGCACACCCCCGCCATCGACGAACTGCACCAAACCCAAAAAGCCGGCCTGGCACTGGCCCGCCTCTACGCCGACGTGGTCGCCGAACTGTTGCGCCTCTCGGGCGTGACCGCTGGCGACGTCAAGGCCATTGGGGCACACGGCCAAACCATCCGCCATCGCCCGCTGCTCGACGGCGGCGTCGGTTACACCCTGCAAGTCAACCAAGCTGCGCTACTGGCCGAACTCAGCGGCATCACCGTGGTGGCAGACTTCCGCAGCCGCGACATCGCCGCCGGTGGCCAAGGGGCCCCTCTCGTCCCTGCATTTCACCAGGCCCTTTGGGCACACCCCCAGCGCCAGGTCGCGGTGCTCAACCTGGGCGGCATCGCCAACCTCAGCCTGCTCAACCCCCACCAAGCCCTGCTCGGCTTTGACACCGGCCCCGGCAACATGCTGCTCGACGCCTGGCACCAGCGCCACCGCGGCGGCCCTTACGACCCCCAAGGCGCCTGGGCCGCCTCCGGGCTCTGCCACCCCGGGCTCTTGGCCGACCTGCTGGCCGAACCCTACTTCCACGCCCCCGCGCCCAAAAGCACAGGCCGCGACCTTTTTCACATGGCCTGGCTGGAACAGCACCTCCTCGCCCACCCCACCATCTCCGCCCCAGACGTCCAAGCCACCCTGCTCGAACTCACCGCGCAAACCTGCACCCGTGCGCTGCTCACACACATGCCCCACCCGCAGGAACTGGTGGTGTGCGGCGGCGGCGCACTCAACCTCGCCCTCATGCAGCGGCTGGCGCAATGCCTCGCCCCCTGCCCCGTCCTCAGCTCAGCCGACAAAGGCCTACACCCGGCCCAAGTCGAAGCGGCCGCCTTCGCCTGGCTGGCCCACCGCACCCTATCCGGGCTGCCGGGCAATGCACCCAGCGTCACCGGCGCACGCGGCCCGCGCATACTGGGCGCCATCTACCCGGCTTGAACCCACTGCGCACAAGCACTGGCCTGCTGGCACCGCCCACCCGGCGCCCATAAAAAAACCCCGCCACCATTCACTGGTGCGGGGTTCAATACAGAAAAAACGACTTAGACCGAGAACGAAGAGCCGCAACCGCAAGTGGTGGTCGCATTGGGGTTCTTGATCACAAACTGGGCACCCTGCAAATCTTCCTTGTAATCAATCTCTGCCCCCACCAAATACTGGTAGCTCATGGCATCGATCAGTAACGACACACCATTCTTCGTCATGGTCGTGTCATCCTCATTCACCACCTCATCGAAGGTAAAGCCATACTGAAAGCCCGAACAGCCGCCACCTTGCACAAACACCCGCAGCTTCAGCTCGGGGTTACCCTCCTCAGCGATCAAATCAGCCACCTTGGCCGCAGCGCTATCGGTGAACAAAATCGGTTCGGGCATCTCGGTGCTGACAGATTCGGCAAGGGCACTCATGGTCATTCTCCAGACAATTTCATGCAATAGTAGCGTAAAAAGCTCAACTATGTTGCGTGTAGGGGCATCTGAAAACAACAAAGCCGCAAGGGGCGAACCTTGCGGCTTTGCGGGCAGGCAAAATCAGCGCTTGCTGAACTGCTTGCGACGGCGCGCAGAGTGCAAACCGACCTTCTTACGCTCGACCTCACGGGCGTCACGGGTGACAAAACCAGCCGCCGACAAAGCGGGCTTCAGGTTTGCGTCATAGTCAATCAGCGCACGGGTAATGCCGTGGCGCACCGCACCGGCTTGACCCGACTCGCCACCACCATGCACATTGACTTGAATGTCAAAAGTCTCGACATGCTGCGTCAACACCAAGGGTTGCTTGGCAATCATGATCGAGGTCTGACGACCGAAATATTCGGCAATATCACGGCCATTCACCGTGATCTGGCCGGAGCCTTTTTTCAGAAACACACGGGCGACGCTGGATTTGCGGCGGCCGGTGCCATTGTTCCAATCTCCAATCATGGCGGCTCCTTAAATGTCCAGCACTTTGGGCTGTTGGGCGCTGTGCGGATGCTCGGCACCGCCATAAACCTTCAGCTTTTTGATCATGGCGTAGCCCAGCGGGCCCTTGGGCAACATGCCCTTCACCGCCTTCTCCAGCGCACGGCCAGGATGCTTGGCCTGCATATCGCGGAAGTTGGTGCCATAAATGCCACCGGGGAAGCCCGAGTGGCGATAGTAGACCTTGTCTAGGGCTTTATTGCCGGTGACGCGAATCTTGGAGGCATTGATGACGACAATGAAGTCGCCGGTATCGACGTGAGGCGTATAAATGGCCTTGTGCTTGCCGCGCAAACGGAGTGCTGCTTCGCTGGCAACACGTCCGAGCACCTTATCGGTGGCGTCAATCACAAACCACTCATGCTTCACATCAGCGGGTTTTGCGCTGAACGTGGACATGGAAAATTTCCT
>JBEBAJ010000168.1:0-5604 GCA_041158965.1 Pseudomonadota bacterium
GGGCATGCTGGCCATGAAATCGAGCAAAGTGTCAGAGGTGGTGCGGGCCGGCTCGACCCCGGTGGCCCAGGTGGGAAACTGTTTGTTGTATTTGGCCAAGTGCGGCATGCCAAACGTATGGTGAATGATCAGCTTGTTGTAACGCTGAGCCACCCCCATGGCCGACAAAATATTGGGCGTGGCATATGGCCCAACCAGCAAATCCACTTTGTCCACGGTCACCAGTTGCTCGTACAAAGTGCGCGCCACATCGGGTTTTGACTGATCGTCTTTGAGCACCCATTCCACCTTGCGGCCCAGCAGCCCACCCCGGCGGTTGAGGTCGTCCAGGTAAATTTCACCTGTCAGTTTGTGAACCAGCGCAGTGGCCGACAAAGGACCCGTGATGGCCAGTGACCCGCCGATGCGGATGGGGCCGCTCTGAGCCCACAAAGGGTGGGCGGCCCCGAGGGCGGTGGCGGCACCAATGCCGACCAGGGCTTCACGGCGACCGATCTTGCCAGGCAGTGTGTTCGATGTCATGGGTTGTCTCCTTGGTATTTTTAAAAACACTGGGATGGGCCCCGGCCCAAGGCCGTGCCCTGCGGTGTCAGTGCAGCAAAGCCTGCAAGTCGTGCATGATCCGATGGCCCGAAGCCTGCAATTGGTTTTGCAAGGCTCCCACATTGGGCTCGAGCAATCGGCCATTGGACTTTTTGATTTGGCCCGCGATCAAGACCGTGTCGATGTTGCTCAGCGAAGTCTGCGTGATCACACTGGTGACGGGGTCATGAATGGGCTGCATGTTCAGGTCCGAGGCCCTGATCAGCACCAAATCAGCTTGCTTGCCCGGCGTGAGCGAACCGATGCGGTCTTGCATGCGCAGCATGCGGGCCCCCTCGATGGTGAGCCACCCGAGGGCCTCACGGGCTGTGATGGTGGAGGTGTCGGGCAATTGGCCAGTGGCTTGTTTGGACTCGGCGTTGTCAAAGGCGCGCTGTGTAGCCATGGCCATGCGCGCCACAGTGAACATATCGCCACTGATGCAGGACTCTAAATCGACCCCCAAAGAGGGTTGATGTCCCAGGCGGCGCAAGCGGCCGGTGATGGCAAAGCCATGGCCCTGAAACATTTCGGTCTCGGGGGTCAGCGAAAACGTCACCCCCTGATCGAGCATGAATCGCAGTTGCGCGTCGGTCAGGTCATTGCCGTGAACGATGTTGTTGTTGTCGCCCAGCAGTCCCGCCTTGGCCAGACGGTCCCAGCCATCGGGTACGCGAGCGGCCGCACCTGCGCAATGCATGCTGGCTATGAGGCCCATGTCGCGCGCCAACTGGAAGTCTTCGACCGCAACCTCGTAGGTGGAGTAGTGCGGCCCCAAAATGGCCATGCCCAGGGTGAGCAATTGGTCAGAAGTGCTGAAACGCGATTTGCGCAAGCGCTCGATCTCGGCCCTGGGGTGCGGCACTTCCCAAAACGGTTTTTGCCCAGGTTTCGGATCTGGTTTGGGTGAGCCATGGAAAAATGCGGCCCGAATGCCGCTGGCGACCAAGCCATCGATGCCCGCATCGGTGTGGGCCGGGGTCGGATTGTTGTGACACCAGTCCACCAAGGTGGTGGTGCCGCAATTGATCTGGTTCAAGGCACCAACCCTGTTGGCGATTTCGATGTCTTGGGGTTGGAACAAAGTGGCCAAGCCCGCGTGCATTTTCTTGAAATACTCCAGCACGGTCCAATTGCCGGCAACGCCGCGCAAGCCGGTCTGCCAGGTGTGCATATGGGCGTTGATCAGGCCGGGTATGACGATCATGCCTCTGGCATCGATGCGCCTTGCTGAAGGGGCATCGATGCGGGGCGCAATGTCGATGATGCGCTCGCCCTCGATCAAGATATCTGCGTTAGGCATATCCCCCAGACGGGGGTCCATGGTCACAAGGGTGCCTTGTTCAATCAACAGCTTTTCCATGCGGGCAATCTATCCATAGGTCGAGTGATCGTCAAGCCCAAACAACCCACCCAAGGGTAAATGCTGAATGGGCTCAAGGACAGGGGCTTGTGCCGCCCCCCTTAGATGCCCAAATTCTTCATGGCGGGCTCGGGGTAGCGTGTGCCCGAGGCAGCCCCAAAGGGGAACATCTCATTGAGGGCCTTGAGGTCTTCAACTGTCAAAGCCACATCGAGCGCTGCCACGTTTTGCTCCAGATACTTGACACGCTTGGTGCCGGGTATCGGGAACACGTCTTGTCCTTGAGCGTGGACCCAAGCCAAAGCCAATTGGGCCGTGCTGACCCCTTTTTGCTTGGCGATGGCATCCATGCGTTCAATCAGAGAGGCGTTTTGCCCGATGTTTTCCGGCTTGAAGCGGGGCATATTGCGACGGCCATCCTTCTCACCCAGGGCGTCAAGGCTCTTGATCGTCCCGGTCAGGAAACCGCGCCCCAACGGCGAATAAGCCATGATGGCCATGCCCAATTTGCGGCAGGTTTGAACAATGTCGCCTTCGATGTCACGACTCCAAAGCGAGTACTCGGTCTCGAGAGAGGCGAGAGGATGAATTTTGTAAGCACGCTCTATGGTGGCTGAACCGGCCTCGGACAAACCCAGGTGGCGAACCTTGCCCTGCTCCACCAAGCGCTTCATGGCGCCGACGGTCTCTTCGATGGGCACCTGGGGGTCTACCCGGTGCAGGGCATACAGGTCAATTTCATCGACACCCAAACGCTTGAGAGAACGGTCACAGGCAATGACCACATGCCGGGGGTCGCCACCCGTGAACCCGGTGTCTCCACCGCCAGCCAGGGCCAGATTTCCAAATTTGGTGCAAACCACGGCCTGGCTGCGCCGCCCGGCCAGGGCTTTGCCCACCAGCGATTCGTTGGAGCCGTTGCCATAGGCATCGGAGGTCACGATCATGTTCACCCCCATGTCGAGGGCGCGGTGAATGGTGGCGATAGACGATGCATCGTCAGGCTGACCATAGAAGATGGACATGCCCATGCAGCCCAGGCCTTGCGCCGACACCATGGGGCCATTTTTTCCGAGGTTTCTTTGTTTCATGTATTGGACTCTGCAAAAAAGAAATGACCCATGCCGGATGGCATGGGCTGGTGAACCCCGTCCCAGTCTGGGACGGGGAGAAGGGAATCAACGTTTGGTTTCGTGCTTTTTGCGCGCCTCCTGGAAATAGGCCCAAACCGCCCGGACGTTTTTGTGTCCGGCTGCTTCCTGTTTTTTGAACAATTGCTCGTTGGCCGCGTTGCCCCGCTCAAACATGAATTTTTCGTCGTCAGGCGAGGAGGTGTGGAACACGATGCGGCTGCGCTTTTTCCAGTCTTCCATGATGGTGCCTTCGAGCTCCATCAAGGATTTGCCATAGCGTTCGGTGTATTCACCACGCAATTGAATGAGCATGGCGCGGGTTTCCGGCGACAGCGCACGGAACTTGGCACCGGTCATGAAGAAGCCCGACGCCACAGAGCCGCCATTGCCTTTGACGCCAGGCGGATTCATCATGTGCACATGCTTGATCACTTCGTTGAGCTTGAAGGCGTTGCTCAGCAAAATGGCCATGTCACCCAGCGCATCGATGGTGCCGCGGTCTATCGCTGCATACATGTCGCCAAAAGGCATGAAGACGGGGTTGGCATCGAGCGCCTTGTAAAAATCAATCCGGGCGCCCCCGTAGGTGCGCAAGGTTTTACCCTTCAGTTCGCGCACGGAGTTCATTTGCTGCTTGGTGCCCACCGGGGCATGGCCACTGATGTGCGGCATCAGGATGACGATATCCTCGCGAGCAATTTCTGCCTTGAGGTCCGGCTGATTTTCGATGGTGTCTATGGCGGCCTTCATGCCCGCCACATAGTCATCGCCAAAGTTGAAAATCTGGTCCAGCGTCATGTAGTGCGGGAACTGGGTGGGAAAGTAGGTGCTGCTCACCCAGGCCAAATCGGCGATGCCCGACTGAATGCCTGGCAATGCATCGGCCCACTTCACCAGCGAGTCGCTCCAGAAATGCATGACTTTGATGCGGCCCCCGGATCTTTTTTCGACCTCGGACCCCCACCACTTGTGCATCTCGCCGAACCAGGATTTTTCGGCCACCGGAATGGCCATTTTCCAGGTCTGAGTGGTCTGAGCAAACACGCTGGGCGTGCCAACGACCGAGGCCGCAGCCATGCCACCCATCCATTTCAAAAAATCGCGTTTCATCATTTGTCTCCTTTTATCGTGGTCAAACATCAACTGAACATGGGATTATTTCTTCCCTGCCTTGGCGGTCTTTTTGGGCCCCTTTTTGGCCGCAGGAATGACAGGGGCCAGCAGGTATGAGGCCCGCGAACCGCCCGTATAAATGGTGACCTGCCCGTCAAAGACCTTGGCCGGGCGATCTTTGGGATCGGTGTGGGTGAATGGCCCGCAACCCGTCATGGGGTACTTCATGTTGGACAAGTGGGCAGCCGGCCCGGGATATTCGTAGTCTTTGCCGCGCACGGTCACCGCCAAACGGTGTCCGGCCGGAATGACAATGCACGTCGGCACGATTTCGATGTCGAACTCGTAGACTTTCTCGGGCGTCAGGGGCTGTACCTCGTCGTGCGGGTGATAGGGGCGGTAGGGTTTTGACAGTTTGGGGTCAAGCTTGCGGTGCGATGCCCGCAACCAGCCCTGCCCCACCGGGGTGTGCGGGTCCAAGGCACCGATAAAAACCACCTCTTTCATGTCCGGGCTGA
Organism: Pseudomonadota bacterium; assembly: GCA_041158965.1. Lineage (GTDB taxonomy): Bacteria > Pseudomonadota > Gammaproteobacteria > Burkholderiales > Burkholderiaceae_C > Limnohabitans. Next base: position 4,710 of record JBEBAJ010000168.1, read on the forward strand.
AGACCCGCACCACGACAAAGAAATCGGCATCGGCTGTGGAGGATGATGCAAACAGCTTCAAAGCCAGCGGCCCGGTGATTTCCGTGTCTTGCTCGCTGGGCGGCAACATGAAGGTGACCCCGTCAGAGAAGCCCTGATATTGGCGCTTGGCCAATCGGTCGGGCTTTTTCGTCACCAGGGTCATGTCTTGGGCGTTCAGGTACATCGGCGTCCACTTGGTGCGCGCCAGCGGCCACTCGCCCTCATTGCGCTGGACAAATTTTTCGCCGGGATGGCGCACTTGCAGTTGCACCTTCGGTTGCTTTTCCCAGCCATTTTTCTTGCCATGCAGGAAATGGTCAAAAAACTTCAACTGGATCTTGCGGCCATAGTCGGTGTAGAACTCGGTCCAGTGCTCGATGCCATGCACTTCCAGCCATTTGTGTTTGCTGGCCGAACGCAAGTAGCCTTCAAAATTGCCGCGCGGGTGCAGACCTTGACCACCCCAGTTGGCGGCTGAGAGCAAAGGCACCTTGATTTTGCTGAAGTCAGGGGTTCGGTCTTTCCAGTACTGGTCATCCAGCGCGTGCTTGGCCACCGCCTGGCTGAGGTTTTCGCGGTTTTTCAGCAACTGCTCTTCGCTGAGTTTCTCGGTGCCGCAGACAGGCTCCCCCGTCAGGCGATTGATCGGGCCGCTTTTGCCCAGGCCGTGCTGAACCGATTTGACCTGCATGTCGTACCAGTTCTTGATGAAGTCGCACAAAATGCCGCCATGGTGGCTGAGGTCGCGGTAAAAGTCGGAGGCCCCCTCCCAAATACAAATGGCGGCCAGGTGCGGCGGTTGTTGAGCCGCCACTTGCCATTGATTCATGCCGTAGTAAGAGATGCCATTGAGGCCCACTTTGCCGTTGGACCA
>JBEBAJ010000169.1:0-5580 GCA_041158965.1 Pseudomonadota bacterium
GAGTCGATCGACCAAATTCACAGCCGTTCCTTTCGGGTTGACAAATGCGTCCAACAAAGGGGTAACGATGCGGCTGTTACCGGTGATAGCGCGGGCCCAGGCCGCTACGCGGCTGCAATACGCCGTTGGCGCCCAAACAACTCAGAATGTGCGCCTAATGAGCCAGCTCGGTTTAAGTTTAGCAAGCGATGAGGTGTTTTGAAACTATGAAACGGGGCACCGCAAAAGATCAAGATTGAATGATTGAGGTTAGACTCCCAACATGAAGGAACCTAGCATATGCTGACCCGTCTGATACTGCGCAATTTCAAAGGCATCAAAGAGGCCGACATCGAATTGGGGCAATCGGTCGTGTTCATCGGCCCCAACAATTCGGGCAAAACCTCAGCACTGCAAGCGTTGGCTTTGTGGGCAGCAGGCATGCAGTCTTGGCTGGCCAAGCGCGGTGTGAACACCCCTGCGATGAAAAGGTCTGGCGTCACCCTCAACCGCAAGGATTTGATCGCCATTGCCGTGCCAAACGCCAATTTGCTTTGGAATGACTTGCACGTTCGCACCAGTGAGCGGCAAGACGACGGTAAACAAAAGACCCGCAATATTTTCATAGAGGTCACCGTTGAAGGCGTGAACCAAGGCAAGGTCTGGCGAGCGGGTTTTGAGTTTGACTACGCCAACCCGGAATCTTTTTATTGCCGCCCCTTGCGCACGACGGAAGATGGCTCTGAGCGCATGGCTTTGCCCGATGCCGGTTTGCTGGAAGATGTTCGTTTGGCGTTTCTGCCCCCGATGTCAGGTTTGGCCTCGGTCGAGCCGAAGTTGGAATTGGGTCGCATCAATGTGCTGATTGGCGAAGGCCAGACAGCGCAGGTGCTGAGGAATTTATGTTATCGACTGTACGAGGAAAATCAGAGCGCATGGCAGTCGCTGGTGGACGATATATATCGACTGTTTGGTTCTCGTCTGAATCCGCCCGAATTCGTCGCGATACGTGGCGAAGTGACGATGAGCTACAAAGACCGCAATGGGGTTGATCTGGATTTGTCTTCGGTTGGGCGTGGCACGCAGCAGACCCTGTTGTTGTTGGCATATCTATACGCCAACCCGAAAACGACTGTGCTTCTGGACGAACCAGACGCGCATCTGGAGATTCTGCGGCAACGGCAAATTTATCATGTCATCAATGAGGTGTCGCGCAAGCAAAACGGGCAAATCATTGCGGCGAGTCATTCCGAAGTGGTGCTGTCAGAAGCAGCAGAGAAAGACACGGTGGTAGCTTTTCTTGGCAAACCACATGTCATCAACCATAAGCCAGCTCAGCTTCTGAAGTCGCTCAACAACATCGGGTTTGAAAATTACTACCTGGCTGTGGAGAGGGGTTGGGTTCTGTATCTGGAGGGCTCTACCGATCTGGATATCTTGAAAGCGTTTGCGCGCCGACTGAATCACCCGGCATTGATATGTCTGGAAGCACCGTTTGTTCATTATGTGGGCGAGAATCGGCCCAATCCCGCACGCGAACATTTTTTTGGCATCAAAGAGGCCAAGCCTGATTTGGTGGGTTTCGCTTTGTTTGACCGCATTGATCGACCGCTGCAAAACGAGGGCGGCTTGGTCGAGCGGATGTGGCAAAAGCGTGAAATCGAGAATTACCTTTGTCGCGAAGATGTGCTTTTGGCGTGGGCCAAAGGCGATCAACCGAGCGATTTGATCGAAGCCATGGAGTCACCGCAACGGCTGGAGGCTATGAAGCATTGCATTGCGGAAATCACTCAGGCGCTCAACACCTTCGGCAAGGGCAGTCCGTGGTCGCCCGATATCAAAGCCAGCGAGGAGGTATTGATGCCCTTGATGCGCAATTACGCTAGCAAACTGGGGTTGCCCGTGCAGACCGAGAATAAGTCACGTCTTCATGAACTGGTGAACTTCATTGATGCCAAAGCCATCGACCCGGAAATCGTGTCCATGCTGGATGCCATCGAGGCCGTCGCGAAGACGGCCACGCCAATGGCAGGGTCTTGATGGTTAAACCACCGCCCCGGCGTTGGGGTCGTTGGGGTCATCGCCCCGCTTGGGTCCTTTGATGAGGTCTTCGCGCTTGATGCCCAGCCACATGGCGATGGCGGCGGCAACAAACACCGAGGAGTAGATGCCGAACAAAATGCCGATGGTGAGCGCCAGCGCAAAGTAATGCAGTGTGGCGCCGCCAAAGATCAGCATGGAGAGCACCATCAGCTGGGTCGAGCCGTGGGTAATGATGGTGCGGCTGATGGTGGAGGTGATGGCGTTGTCGATGATTTCGACGGTACTCATCTTGCGGTAGCGTCGGAAGTTCTCGCGGATTCGGTCAAAAATGACCACCGATTCGTTGACCGAGTAGCCCAGCACGGCCAACACGGCGGCGAGCACAGGCAGAGAGAATTCCCACTGGAAAAAGGCGAAGAAGCCCAGGATGATGATGACGTCGTGCAGGTTGGCCAAGATGGCGGCGACCGAGTACTTCCACTCGAAGCGAAATGCCAGGTAGACCATGATGCCGACGATCACGAAGGCCAGGGCCAGCAGGCCGTCGGTGGCCAGTTCATCGCCGACTTGGGGACCGACGTATTCGCTGCGGCGCAGCTCGACCGAGCCGTCGACTTCTTTGAGGGCAGCCACAACCTGTTCGGTTTGCTGGGTCGAGGTGACGCCTTTGATGGCCGGCATGCGGATCAAGACGTCGCGCGCGCTGCCGAAGTTTTGCACCTGCACGTCGGCCAGGCCCAGTTTGGCGATCTGGGCGCGGGCTTTTTCGAGGTCGGCACTTTGGGCGTAGGCCACCTCGACCAGTGTGCCGCCGGTGAACTCGACCGACAGATGCAGGCCGCGCGAGAAGAGGAAAAAAACCGCCGCCAAAAAAGTAATGAGCGATATCGCGTTGAACACCAGCGCGTGGCGCATGAACGGGATGTCGCGTTTGATTCTGAAAAATTCCATGCTGGCAGCCCCTTTTAGTCTGCGCTCAAGTCGCGCGAGGCATGGTCACCACCCGGGCGCCATACCGTGCCGATGGAGACGGATTTGAGTTTCTTTTGTCGGCCATACCAGAGGTTGACCAAGCCGCGCGAGAAAAACACCGCCGAGAACATGCTGGTGACGATGCCGATGCAATGCACCACGGCAAAGCCGCGCACCGGCCCCGAGCCGAAGGCCAGCAAGGCCAAGCCGGCGATGAGGGTGGTGACGTTGGAGTCAAGGATGGTAGCCCAGGCCCGGTCGTAGCCGGCATGGATGGCGGCCTGGGGCGAGGCCCCCAGCCGCAACTCTTCGCGCACCCGTTCGTTGATCAGCACGTTGGCGTCAATGGCCATGCCCAAGACCAAAGCCATGGCGGCCATGCCGGGCAGGGTCAGGGTGGCTTGCAGCATGGACAAAATGGCGACCAGGAGCAGCAAGTTGACCCCCAGCGCGATGCTGGAGAAAACGCCAAAGAGCATGTAGTAGATGCACATGAAGGCGGCCACCGCGACAAAGCCCCAGGTGACGCTGTTGAAGCCTTTGGCGATGTTCTCGGCACCCAGGCTCGGGCCGATGGTGCGCTCTTCGATGATCTCCATGGGCGCGGCCAGAGAACCGGCACGCAGCAACAGGGCCACATCGTTGGCCTCGACGGTGGTCATGCGGCCAGAAATCTGCACCCGGCCACCGCCGATTTCCGAGCGAATGACGGGGGCGGTGACGACTTCGCCACGGCCTTTTTCGAACAGCAAAATGGCCATGCGCTTGCCGACGTTGTCGCGGGTCACGTCGCGGAAGATGCGTGCGCCCTTGCCGTCGAGCGTGAGGTTGACCACCGGTTCCTGCGTCTGGCTGTCAAAGCCGGGCTGGGCGTCGGTGAGGTTTTCGCCGGTCAGGATGACTTGCTTTTTGACGACCAGGGGCTGGCCGTTGCGTTCGTTGAATTTTTCGCTGCCAAAGGGCACGGGGCCGCTGCCGAGTTCTGCGCCCCGGGCCTCAGAAGATTCGTCCACCATGCGCACCTCGAGGGTGGCGGTGCGGCCCAGGATGTCTTTGGCCTTGGCAGTGTCTTGCACGCCGGGCAACTGAACCACGATGCGGTCGAGGCCCTGCTGCTGGATGACCGGCTCGGCCACACCGAGCTCGTTGATGCGGTTGTGCAAGGTGGTGATGTTTTGCTTGAGGGCCTGTTCCTGCACGCGGCGCGCGGCCTCGGGCTTGAGGCGCAGGGTGAGGACCGTGTCATTGCCAGCCGACTGCTCGGTGACCTGCAGGTCGGGGAAGCGATCGGCGAGCAGGCGCTGCACGGCAGGCAGTCCAGTGGCGTCGCGCACCCGCAGCTCGATGGCTGCACCCTGGCGACTGATGCCGCCGTGGCGCAGGTTCTGATCACGCAATTGGGTGCGCAAATCTCCGGCCAGGGCTTCGGCGCGCTGCGTGAGAGCGGCGGGCATGTCGACCTGCAGCATGAAATGCACGCCACCGCGCAAATCGAGGCCCAGGTACATGGGCACGGCGCGCAGGCTGGCCAACCACTGGGGTGAGCCCGACACGAGGTTGAGGGCCACCACAAAAGACGGGTTGGCGGGGTCGGGGTTGAGTGTGCGCTGCACCAGGTCTTTGGCCTTGAGCTGCCAGTCGGTGTTGCTGAAGCGCAGCTTCAGGGTTTGGGGCTCAAGGGTGCTGGCGACCATGGGGATGTCAGCGGCTCGCAAAGCCTCTTCCACCCGTGACTGCAAACCGGTGTCGATTTTGACGCTGGTTTTGGCGGGGGAGATCTGTACGGCGGGTGACTCACCAAAGAGATTGGGCAGGGCGTACAAAGCGCCCAGCAGCAACGCCACCCCGATCAGGATGTACTTCCAAAGCGGATAGCGGTTCATGCCGACTTCAGACTTCCCTTGGGCAATACCTGCACCACGGCAGAGCGCTGAATCTCGACTTCAACGCCATCGGCCACTTGCAGGCCCAGGGAATGGTCACCGACGCGGGTGATGCGGCCCAGCAGACCGCCGGCGGTGGCGACTTCATCGCCTTTGGCCAGGGCGTCGATCATGGCGCGATGCTCTTTCTGGCGCTTCATTTGCGGTCTGATCATGACAAAGTAAAGGACCACAAACATCAACACCAGGGGCAGCATGCCCATGAGCGAAGAACCCAGGTCGCCACCGGCCGCAGGCGCGGATTGGGCAAAAGCGTTAGAAATCAGCACAAGGACACCTCTGTCTAGTAAGATGGTTGATCAAAGCAATCGTCTATTGTAGGGTCAGTCGAGCCCGGCGCGGCCCTGCCCCGCTTGGCATTGGGGGCTTCACCAGTGTCAACCCGCCAGCGAAGCCCTGCCCCACCCGCTGGGTGCCAGTGGCGCACGATGCATGGGGGTTTGCACAGCTTCCCCGGGTTTCCTATTACCATTTGGCCATGTCACATCCGCCGACAGACCACAGCCACCCCCATGATCATCATCATGGTCATCACCATGACCACGAGCACTCTCACCTGGACCCGATGGAGGTGCGGGTACGGGCCCTGCACAGCCTGCTGACCCAAAAGGGCTATGTGGAGGCGCAGACGATAGACCGGATC
>JBEBAJ010000170.1:0-5525 GCA_041158965.1 Pseudomonadota bacterium
ACGCCCAAGGCCAGTTGAGATGCGCCATGTTCCGTCGCTCGGCCCAAGCTCTGGGGCGTTTGCCGCGCAATGGCGAGCAGGTCGAAGTCATGGGGCGTCTCGGGGTGTACGAGTCACGTGGCGACCTTCAACTGGTGGTGGAGGCCATGCGCCCTTTGGGACAAGGGGACTTGTTTGCGGAGTTTTTGCGCTTGAAGGACAAACTGGGCCAAGAGGGCCTATTTGATGCCTCGATCAAGCGCACGATCAACCCTCATCCTCGCCGCATTGGGGTCGTGACTTCGCTCTCGGCGGCTGCTTTGCACGATATCGCCACAGCCTTGCGCCGCCGTGTGCCGCACATCCCGGTGGTCTTGTCACCGGCGCTGGTACAAGGCGCAGATGCACCGGCCAGCCTCATCACTGCCCTGGATCGCCTGCAGGACAATGCCGATCTCGATGTGATTTTGCTGGTGCGCGGGGGCGGCTCGATGGAAGATTTATGGGCCTTCAACGATGAGTCTTTGGTGCGCCGAATCAGACGATGCCCTGTGCCCGTCATCAGTGGTGTGGGCCACGAAACCGATTTCACCTTGTCTGATTTTGCCGCAGACCTGCGAGCCCCGACCCCGACGGCGGCTGCAGAAATGTGTGCCACCCCCACACAAGACTTGTGGATGCATCTCAGCGACTGTGCGCAAACACTCCATCATGCAGTGTGGCGCAGTTTGGATGACGGGGCGCAACACCTGGACAGATTGCAAAACGCCTTGGGGCGCCCCCAAGCGGCGCTGTCGGCCCAGAAAGTGGCCTTGTCACGTTGGGCCATGCGACTGACCGGGGCCATGGCGCGGTCTCAACAGCAACACCGCCAGGGCTTGCAAATGCAATCCCGGCGGTCCGTTCAGGCCATCCGTCAGAGCCTGGCCGGGCATGCCCAGGGTTTGCAAATGAGGCAGGCTCAACTCGACTTGCTCAACCCGCAACAGGTGCTGACCCGAGGCTTTTGTTGGCTCGTCGATGACGCGGGTGGGGCATTGACCCGCGCCAGTCAATTGAGCCCAGGTCAGTCGGTGCAGGCGGTGTTGTCCGATGGGCGTGTCGGCATGCAAGTGCAACCTACCCCCGGTGACTCGGCACATGACGAGAAGCGTTGATGCCCTTGGCTTGCCACTGGCACTCAGCGGGTTTTGCAAGACTTCCTTAGAATATCGGCTTTTGATCAGGAGAAAAAGATGGAACACACACTGCCCGCATTGCCATATGCCATCGATGCCTTGGCACCGCATTACAGCAAGGAAACCCTTGAGTTTCACCACGGCAAGCACCACAACGCTTATGTGGTCAATCTCAACAACCTGCAAAAAGGCACAGAATTTGAACAGATGGATCTGGAGTCCATCGTGAAAAAATCCTCCGGCGGCATTTACAACAATGCGGCCCAAATCTGGAACCACACGTTCTTCTGGCATTGCATGAAACCACAAGGTGGCGGTGAACCTTCCGGGGCTCTGGCTGCGGCCATTCAAGCCAAATGGGGGTCATTTGCCGCGTTCAAGGAAGCATTTGTCAAAAGTGCAGTCGGCAATTTCGGCTCAGGCTGGACTTGGCTGGTCAAAAAACCAGACGGCAGCGTGGACATTGTCAACACCGGCGCCGCCGGCACGCCCCTGACCACTGCGGACAAAGCTCTGCTGACGGTGGATGTGTGGGAGCATGCCTATTACATCGACTACAGAAACCTGCGCCCCAAATTTGTCGAAACCTTCCTCAACAAACTGGTCAATTGGTCGTTCGCAGAAAGCAACTTCGCCTGATTTCAACAGGCCACCTTAGGGAAGCGGGGTCAGGGCAAGCCGCCGATGCGGTCTCCTGGCCCCATTTTTCTTTTGGCAAACCAGCCCTGGTTCATTTCCAGCACATAGCGCACGGGCCGCGCTGAACAATGCGTCTGCGTGGTCAAGGGCACCATGTCCGCCAGGTTGACGATGCGGCCATCATCGTCAATGAAAGCGGCGGTCAATGGCAGCAAAGTGTTTTTCATCCAAAAGCATTGCTCGGTTTTGCGCTCGAAGACAAACAGCATGCCTTCGTGGGCAGGCATCTCTTTTCGAAACATCAGCCCGATTTCACGTTGCTCAGGCGTCTGGGCCAATTGAGCGTCTATCAGGTGCATGCCGGCCTGTAATTTGACGCGTCGCAAATTCATCTGAGGCTCGCCCTGAGCCCATGCCACGGCCCAAGCGCAGCAACACCAAAGCAAGACCAAGCCATGTTTTTTCATGGGAAAACATTATCCGGGATTTTTCAATCACCCCCGTCAAACACCCAAGGAAGTGTTGCAGAGCATCCTTAGGTGGCCAGGGCGAAATATCCCCGATCCGTCGAGGCGAGGGAGGGCGATAGAATGCACGCGAAGCGGCCAGTTCGGCCTTGCAGACACACCGAATCACGGAGACGTATTCATGTACCAATACATCAAGGTACCCGCCGACGGCGCCAAAATCAAAGCCTTGCCCGACCATCGCCTGGAAGTCCCCGACCAGCCCATCATCCCCTATATCGAGGGGGACGGCACAGGTTTTGATATCACCCCGGTGATGATGCAAGTGGTCGATGCGGCGGTGCGCAAGGCCTACGGAGGCGCACGGCGCATCCGCTGGATGGAGGTCTATGCGGGGACCAAAGCCACCATGATGTACGGCCCGGATGTGTGGTTGCCTGATGAAACCCTGCACGCCTTGCGCGAATATGTCGTGTCCATCAAAGGCCCCTTGACCACGCCGGTCGGTGGGGGCATACGGTCTCTCAACGTTGCTTTGCGTCAGGAACTCGACCTGTACCTGGCTTTGTGCCCGGTGCGTTATTTCAAAGGGGCACCATCACCGCTGCGCGAGCCTGAAAAAACCCGCATGATCGTCTTTCGAGAGAACACCGAAGATGTCTACGCCGGCATTGAGTACGAGGCGGGCACAGACCGGGCGCAGCGCCTCATTCAATTCCTGATCGATGAATTCGGGGTCAAGAAGATCAAGCACCCTGAAACCACAGGCATCGGCATCAAGCCGGTGTCGCGTCAGGCCACCGAGCGATTGGTCAGGAAAGCCTTGCAATATGCGGTCGACCACGATCAGCCCCATGTCACCCTGGTGCACAAGGGCAACATCATGAAGTTCACCGAAGGCAGTTTTCGCGACTGGGCTTATGCCTTGGCGAAAAAGGAGTTCGGTGCCAAGATGCCCGAGGACAGCCCCTGGCTTGAGTTCAAGAACCCGAATACGGGGCGCCCGATCGTCATCAAGGACGTGATTGCCGATGCGTTTATGCAACAAATTCTGATGCGCCCGGAGGAATACAGCGTGATCGCCACGCTCAACCTCAACGGCGATCTGATTTCAGATGCCTTGGCGGCCCATGTCGGCGGAACGGGCATGGTGCCCGGCGCCAATATCGGGGACAGTGTGGCCCTGTTTGAGGCGACCCACGGCACGGCCCCCAAATATGCGGGCAAAGACATGGTCAACCCGGGCTCCATCATTTTGTCGGCAGAAATGATGTTGCGTCACATGGCATGGCGAGAGGCTGCCGATTTGATCATCGGGGCCATGGAACGCGCCATCAGTGACCGACAGGTCACTTACGACTTGGCCCGCCTGATGCCAGGGGCCCAAGCCATTGGGTGTTCTGCATTCGGTCAAGCCCTGATTGAACGAATGTGAATCAAGCCTGGGGGCAGGGCATGTCACTCAGGTGTTCTGCCACCTCAGAAGCAAGCCGCGCATTTGAAGCTGGCTTCACTGGGCTTGTTTGCCATTGACTTTTTGGATGTTGTTGGCTTGCCAACCCCTGGGGCCTTTCACGGGGTCGTACTGAACCTTCATGCCCTCTTCCAGGGTTCGGTATCCCTCCATATTGATGGCTGAAAAGTGCGCAAACACATCCTCGCCGCCACCTTCGGGGGTAATGAAGCCGAACCCTTTTGCATTGTTGAACCACTTGACGGTGCCAGTCGCCATGTCTTCTCCTGAATTCGAAAGTATGAACAATTTAATATTAATTGTACATAAAAAATAAACAACTCATCGTTATTTAGTGCTTTTCAATGAAAAAATTCATCCTGTCCAGGATCGGGCCAGTGATCCGTCAGAAATCATGGGTGTCCATGGGCTGACAGGGCCAGAAACAGGTCTTTTACGGGGAGAGGGTCTGACAATGCGCAGAATCACTAAAATGAATTCCATGTCCACTCAGAAACCTCCCGCACCCAAAATCGTGCCCAATCACGACGACGGCGGTTCGGTGGTCCTCGAAAGGATCACCCGCAGAACGCAACCGCCCCAAATGCATCAGGTGGTGATGCTCAATGACGACTACACCCCCATGGAATTCGTGGTGCTGGTCTTGCAGGAGTTTTTCGGAAAAGACCGTGAAACCGCCACTCAGATCATGTTAAAAATACATCTCGATGGCAAAGGCATCTGTGGTGTATACACCAAAGACGTGGCTGCCACCAAAGTGGATCAGGTGCTCGATGCGGCCCACCAGTCCGGACATCCCTTGCAGTGCTTGTCGGAACCCATTGAATAATGCAAACTCAACCCCAGATGTGAAAAATCACGTTTTTTTGATAGCAAGCTTGAAGGAACACACATGATTGCCCAAGAACTTGAAGTGAGCTTGCACATGGCCTTTGTAGAGGCGCGACAGCAGCGACACGATTTCATCACTGTCGAACATTTGCTGCTGGCATTGCTCGACAACCCCAGCGCGGCCGAAGTGCTTCGGGCCTGTTCGGCCAATATGGACGACCTGCGCAAGTCTCTGACCCATTTCATCAAAGACAACACCCCTCAGGTGGCCGGCACAGAAGAGGTCGACACCCAACCGACCTTGGGGTTCCAGCGCGTGATTCAGCGCGCCATCATGCATGTCCAGAGCACGGGCAACGGCAAGAAAGAAGTGACCGGTGCCAATGTGCTGGTGGCCATTTTTGGTGAAAAAGACTCGCATGCGGTCTACTACTTGCATCAACAGGGTGTGACTCGCCTCGATGTGGTCAATTTCATCGCACATGGCATCAAAAAGAGCGACCCGCCCGAGCCGTCCAAGCCTGCCGAGAGCAACCCATCAGAAAACGAGGAAAGCACCGACAAGGGAGAAAAAGCTTCCGCCCTGGAGCAGTTCACCTTGAACCTCAATCAGGCCGCAAAAGAGGGCCGCATCGACCCGCTCATTGGTCGCGAATACGAGGTGGAGCGGGTGATCCAGATTTTGTGCCGTCGGCGCAAGAACAACCCCTTGCTGGTCGGGGAAGCGGGCGTCGGCAAGACCGCCATTGCTGAGGGCCTGGCTTGGCGCATCACGCAAAACGATGTGCCCGAAGTGTTGGCTGATGCCCAGGTTTACTCCCTGGACATGGGGGCGCTGCTGGCTGGCACCAAATACCGGGGCGATTTCGAGCAAAGGCTCAAGGGCGTGCTGAAATCACTCAAAGACCGCCCGCATGCGATTTTGTTCATCGATGAAATTCACACACTCATCGGTGC
>JBEBAJ010000171.1:0-5852 GCA_041158965.1 Pseudomonadota bacterium
TTTCCCCAAGCGTTTCAGCCGCTTCCTCAAATGCCTGCGCTGGCTGCCCAATCGCCTGTACTTCTCCTGGGTCTGGCGCGCCACCCAGGGCCAACTCAAGCAACCATGAGCCCCCAAGCCCACCCCATCGACATCACCCCGGCCCTCAACGAGCTGGTGCAATTCTTCGAGCAATTGCGCCCCGAGCATGTGGCCCACCTGGGTCGGCACTACGCACCCGAGGTGCGCTTCAAAGACCCCTTCAATGAAGTACAGGGCCTGGCCGAAGTCGAGCGGCTGTTTCGCCACATGTTCGTTCAACTCCATGAGCCCCGTTTTGTCGTGCGCGAGCGCATCGTCCAGGGCTCACAGGCCTTTCTGACCTGGGACTTCTTGTTTCGCTTTCGCCGCTTCGACACCGTCACCCTGCAAACCGTTCGGGGCGCCACCCATCTGGTGTACAACGCGTGCTGCACCGCGACTACTGGGATGTGGCCGAAGAAATGTACGAAAAACTGCCCGTGCTTGGCGGCGTGATGCGCTGGCTCAAGGCCCGCGCCCGCTCATGACGGGCGGGTGTCGATGAAGCTGGGCCTTTGCATCAGCCGGTCATAGAGGCGATGCAAATTGGGGTAAGGGGTGCGCCAATCCACTTCCGGAAAGCGGAAATCCAGATAACCCAGCGCACAACCCACGGCAATGTCAGACAGTGACAAGTGAATGCCGCTGCACATATTGTTCTCGCCCAAGCCACGGCTCATCGCCGCCAGACTGTCGTGCACCTTGCCCATCTGGCGGTCAATCCAGGCGGCTGAGCGCTCATGCGCCTGACGGTGCGGCCAATGCCGCTCCAGGCGGGCCAGAATGCTGGCATCCAGCAAGCCATCGGCCAGCGCCTCCCAGGTCTTCACGGCGGCCCGGTCACGCCCCGTGGTCGGTATCAACTTGCCCACGGGCGACAAGGCATCGAGGTACTCCACGATCACGCGTGAGTCAAACACCGCCTCACCCCCTTCCAGCACCAGACAAGGCACTTTGCCCAAAGGGTTCGAGTCGGTGATGCGCGACTGCGCCGACCACACATCTTCGGCGACGAACTCGTAATCCAGCTTTTTTTCGGTCATCACGACGCGCACCTTGCGCACATAGGGGCTGGCGACGGCGCCAATGAGTTTGAGCATGATGGGTTGACAGGGGTATGGTTGAATGGGCACCAATTTTAATGCCCTTCTTCCCCGGCTTGGGTCGCATGGGCTTAAGCCCATGCGGGCTCAACAGGACTCGGCACCGAAGGTGCGCCCGGTGGACCACCTCGCTTGACTTAAAATCAGGGCCATGAATGATCACGCCATCTCGGCCCTCTCCCCACTGGATGGCCGCTACGCCGGCAAATTGGCGCCCTTGCGGCCCGAGATGAGCGAGCAAGGCTATATGCACCGCCGGGTGCAAGTCGAAGTCACCTGGTTTTTGGCCCTCAGCCAAGCGGGCTTTGCCGAGTTCCCCCCTCTCAGCCGGGCCGCCCGTGCCCACCTGCTGGGCCTGGTGGCCCACTTCTCCATGGCCGACGCCTTGGCCATCAAAGCCATCGAAAAAACCACCAACCACGACGTCAAGGCGGTTGAGTACTGGATCAAGCAACAATTCGAGTCCCCCCAGTTAGACCCGGCGACCCGGGCAGAACTGGCGCGGGTCAGCGAATTTGTCCACTTTGCCTGCACCAGCGAGGACATCAACAACACCAGCCATGCCCTGCAACTGCAAGCCAGCCGCGACCGCATCCTCCTGCCCGCGCTCGATGCCATCATCCAGCGCTTTCGCGACCTGGCCCACCGTTATGCGGGTGTGCCCATGCTCAGTCGCACCCATGGCCAGACCGCCAGCCCCACCACGGTGGGCAAAGAGCTGGCCAACATCACCATGCGCCTGCAAAAGGCTCGCCAGGGCATCGCCTCGGTTCACATTCTGGCCAAAATGAACGGGGCCGTGGGCAACTACAACGCCCACCTCAGCGCCTGGCCCGAGTTTGACTGGGAAGCCTTCAGTCGATCCGTCATCGAATCAGAAGCGCTCACCGACCCCGACGCCCCACGCATCGGCCTGGGCCTTCAATTCCAGCCCTACAGCATCCAGATCGAGCCGCACGACTACATGGCCGAGCTCTTTGACGCCGTCGCCCGGGCCAACACCATCCTCATCGACGCTGCCCGCGACATTTGGGGCTACGTCTCTCTGGGCTACTTCAAACAGCGGCTCAAGGACGGCGAAATCGGCTCCTCGACCATGCCCCACAAAGTCAACCCGATCGACTTTGAAAACGCCGAAGGCAATCTGGGCTTGGCCAACGCCTTGTTGCGCCACCTCAGCGAAAAACTGCCCATCAGTCGCTGGCAGCGCGACCTCACCGACAGCACCGTCTTGCGAAATATGGGCGTGGCGCTGGGCTATGCCCTGCTGGCCTACCAATCCATGGGCGTGGGTTTGGACAAACTCGAACTCAACACCGAAGCCCTCCATGCCGATCTCGACGACGCCTGGGAGGTTTTGGCCGAGCCCATCCAGACCGTCATGCGCCGCTATGGGGTGTCGGGCGCCTACGAGCAACTCAAGGCCGTCACCCGGGGCAAAAAGGTCCACGCACAAGATTTGCGAGACCTCATCCAAAGCCTGGACATCCCCCCGCAGGCCCGACAGCGCCTGTTAGACCTCAGCCCTGCCGCCTACACCGGTCTGGCCGAAGCCTTGGCCAAACGCATTTAAAGCCCCTGCCCACCCTCATGGGGCGTCTGATCTGGCCCGCTCGGCATAGCGGTTGAAGCGCCAGGCCGAACCCGACAAAGTGATGCGCCGCCAAGTGGCCCGTTTGTCATAAGGGCTCATTTCGGTCCAGCGTTGCACCTCATCAAAACTGCGCCCGCAGCCCTTGCACACCGGGTCCCCCTGACTGGTCGAACATATGGCGATACAGGGGGTGTCGGGCGTGCTGTCATACCAGTCTTGCCAGGCTTGCAGTGCTTTGGCCGGAAAACCCCGCACCGCCACCTCGTCCTCACGGTGGTAGATCATCAGCGCATACACCTCGGCCAGAGCCCGCAACTCTGCCGGCAGGGTGACGCCATCGACCGATGGGTTCTTCTGCCGCCAGTGGTTGATGGCGGACTCAATGTCGCTGATGTGTATCGATTCCATGTGGGGCAAATCATAGCCCCACCGACCCATCGAACCTCGCCGTTTTTGTATAACCCCATGCAACACTGTACAGGTGGTATTCTCAAAGCATGAAATTGATCTTGAAATGGTGCCTCAGCGCCATGGCCCTCATGGCGCTGTCGCAACTCGACGACGCCATCATGGTGAGCGGTTTTGGCAGCGCCTTGGTGGCCGCACTGGTCATGGGTTTGCTCAATTTGTTCGTGCGCCCGGTTCTGGTGGTGCTCACCTTGCCGGTGACCCTGGTGACACTGGGCTTGTTCCTCTTCGTCATCAACGCCCTCATGTTCTGGATCGCTTCCGCCGTGCTAGAGGGCTTTTATGTGGCCAGTTTTGGCCACGCCCTGTTGGGCTCTTTGCTCTACTCGGTCATGGGCGTGGTCATCGATTCAGCGCTGGAGCGTCTGTTCCCGCCGCCCCGCCTTTAACTGGCGCAGGCGCGAATCGATGATGGCCGCATCCATCTCCTGCGCTCTCGTCAAGCGGCCCTGACGCCCCAACTCTCGCGCCAAATCCTGCGCCGCCAGCAGGCGGTCTATGCCGGCCACCAGGTCAAACCGCACCGCACGCGCCTCGGCCTGCGCACGCAGGCTGCGCAAAGCGTCCCCCGTCAGTTCCAGGGCCTGCCCGCTCAGCCCCCACACCTGCCCGTCTCTCGGATGGCGCGACAACCAGACATCCATCTCGCCCCGGGCCTGCTGCGCATCCTGAACCCGACCCGTGGCCAGCAGCGCCTGCCAGCGCCAGATCTGGTGCGCCCGCTGCGGCCTGGATGCCGCCGACACACGCTCCAACTCGGCCAGTGCATCCACGGCGCGGCCCGCCCGCAAGCGCGCCTCGGCCACCAACCAGCTCAGCCGGTCCTGCGCCAGCCCGGCCCCCGGCATGGCCAGCCGCAGGGCGTTCAATAGCGCATCGGCCTCTTCATATTGGCGCGCCTGAATGTGCGCCAAAGCACCGGCATACCAGGCCGCCAGCGTCGCCACCGGCGTGGCCCCGGCCTCGGCCTTGCGTTCTTTCGCCAAAAGCATCAATTGCCTTTGTGCGTCCGGGCTGGTCTCGGTCAGCGCACGGGCCCGGGCCGCCATCAGGGCATGCCAGACATCGGCATGCTTGGCCGCTTGGGGTGCACGCAGCTGTTGGGCGCGGCCAGCCATATCGGCCATCCGCTCGGTGCTCATGGGGTGGCTGCGCAAGTAGGGGTAAGACCCGGAATCGTTCAGGCGTGAGGCCTGGATGAGTTTTTCAAACAGCGTGATCGCCCCCTGGCTCTCAAACCCCGCCGGGGCCAACAGGCCAAAGCCCACCCGGTCGGCCTCGCGCTCCATGTCCCGAGAAAAACTCAGCTGGTTTTGCATCGCCGCCGCCTGACCGCCAATCAACAAGGCCCCTGCGGCATCCGGGCTGCGGCTGGCCGCCAGCAAACCCAGCAACATGGTCCCCAGCAACAGGGGGGTGGTCTTGCTTTCTTGCGCCAACATGCGGGCGATGTGGCGTTGGGTGATGTGGCTGGTCTCATGCGCCAACACCGCCGCCAACTCATCGCGGTTGCTGGCCACAGCGATCAGCCCCAGGTGTACCCCCATATAGCCGCCCGGCAAGGCAAAGGCGTTCACCGACCGGTCACGCACCAGCACCATGTCCCAGGCAAACCGCTGATCCAGCTCATTGGGCAACTCACCACGTTGCCGCGCGACCACCAGCAGCGGGTTCCAGATGCCTTGCACATAGTCCAGCAACACCGGGTCATCGATCACATCGGGGTCACGCCAAACCTGCGCCATGATGGCGTCCCCCAATTGGCGCTCTTCGCCCAACGCCCACTCGGCGCCGTCACCCAGGGCGGGCAATTGCAATGGCGCCTGGGCTTGGCTGGCCAGACCCAGGCACAGCACAGGGGTGACCCACCAGTGCCGCCAACGGCCTCGTGTCATTCGCGGTAGCATGTCGCCTATCATGCCTGAAAACACCGCTTCCACCATGAATTTGACGCATTTTGACGCCCACGGACAGGCCCACATGGTCGATGTCGCGGCCAAAGCCGCCACCCACCGCGTCGCCGTCGCCAGCGGGAAAATTCTCATGCGCCCCGACACGCTGGACCAAGTGCGACAAGGCAACGCCAAGAAAGGCGATGTGTTGGGCATCGCCCGCATCGCAGGCATACAGGCGGCCAAAAAAACCAGCGACCTCATCCCCTTGTGCCACCCGCTGGCCCTCACCCGAGTGGCCATAGACCTGCACACCCAAGACCACCCGCCCGGCGTACAGGTTCAAGCCACCGTCGAAACCGTCGGCCCCACCGGCGTGGAGATGGAAGCCCTCACCGCCGTTCAGGTCGCCCTGCTCACCATCTACGACATGCTCAAGGCGGTGGATCGCGGCATGACCATCACCGATGTGAAATTGCTCGAAAAACACGGTGGCAAATCGGGCAGCTTTGTCGCCACGCCCTGAGCGACCTCACCCAGCCACCCCCTACCGTGTTGTGACAACGGAGGGTCGGCCCCCAACTTATCAGTCGGGAAGTCCCCACCCTCACTTAATTCAATGGTCGAAACACTTCGGGCAGGGTTTTGGCGTCGAGGATGTTCTCGCTCCACAGCTTCAACTGCTCTTCGGTGGCCGTGTTCAGTTTTTGCAGGATGTCGGCTTGCAGCTGGCCG
>JBEBAJ010000172.1:0-5492 GCA_041158965.1 Pseudomonadota bacterium
CACCAGGGTTGCCCCCGTGCTGCCGTTCGACTTGCATGTGTAAAGCATTCCGCCAGCGTTCAATCTGAGCCAGGATCAAACTCTATAGTTCGATCTTGAATTACTCATAAAAACGGAATTGAAGTGAACTTCACTTCTATTCTCATGAGTGTTTTAAAAGGTCTTTCGACCTTGGTTACTAGAACCTTGGCAATCGCCTTAAAACACCCACGCTTATCGGCTGTAGATTTTTAATGAACCTTCCTCGCTGATCGGTCGATGCCGACTGGCCGAGGTTTGCAAAACGCTGCGTTGCCACTGTGTTTTGCAGAGCCTTGAATTATGACATGCTTTTTAAAGACCTGTCAAACCCGAGGGTTTTTACTGATTTTTGTGTCGGTCGCTTTTGCGAATCTTCACCGTTTTCAGCAGAGCCTTGGATTATGACACGAAAAATTTGCAGATGTCAACCACCAAGAAAAAAATTTCTTCGTGCCGTCACATAGTGTCTGTTAAGTCGCACAAGGCGAGTGAAAGAGGCGTTTCGGCAGCGTAGCCTTGTATTCTAACCACAAAAACCGGGCAAGTCGAGCACGGGGGCCAAATTCTTTTTGCGGGCATGCGCCCACATAATCGGCGCATGAGTTGGATCACCCTGCAACAGGCCCAATTGGCCTACGGACACCTGCCCCTGCTGGATCGGGTGGATTTTTCTTTGGCGGCGCAAGAACGCGTGGGCCTGATCGGGCGCAACGGGGCGGGCAAGTCGACGCTGTTGCGCATCCTGGCCGGGCTGGAGACGCCCGACGACGGGCAGGTGCAGGTGGCGCAAGAGGTGCGGCGCGCCTATGTGCAACAAGAGGCCCGCTTTGACCCCGCCCTGAGTGTCTTTGATGCGGTGTCGCAGGGGCTGGCCGATGTGCGCGGATGGATGGCGCAGTACGAGCGCGGTGAGGGCGATATGGACGCCCTGCAAAACCTGATTGAGACGCACGATGGCTGGGGGTGGGCACAGCGGGTGAACGAAACGCTGCAGCGATTGCGCTTGAACGGGGAAGCGCGGATGGGCACTTTGTCGGGGGGCACGGCCAAACGGGTGGCGCTGGCGCAAGCCCTGGTGCAGTCGCCGCAGGTGTTGTTGCTCGATGAGCCGACCAACCACCTCGATTTGGACAGCATCGCGTGGCTGGAAGATTTGTTGCTGGAGTTCAGAGGCAGCCTGGTGGTGATCACGCACGACCGGGCGTTTTTGGACCGGGTGGCGACGCGCATCATCGAGCTGGACCGGGGACGGCTGTGGTCTTACCCGGGGAACTACAGCCGCTATCGTGCGCTGAAGGACGAACAACTGGCGCAAGAGGCGGTGATTCAGGCCAAGGCGGACAAGCTGCTGGCGGGCGAAGAGGTGTGGGTGCGCAAAGGGGTGGAGGCGCGGCGCACGCGCAGCCAAAGCAGGGTGCGGCGGCTGGAAGCGCTGCGGTCGCAACGCGCGGCCAGGCGCGAGCAGGTGGGGCAAGTGCGCATGGAGGTGGCCAGCGGCACCCCCAGCGGCAAGCTGGTGGCGGAACTGGCCGGGGTGAACAAGTCGTTTGAGCGTGCCGACGGCAGCCGCCAGTGGATTGCCCAAGAGTTGGAGCTGACGATTTTGCGCGGCGACAAGGTGGGCTTGATCGGCCCCAACGGCGCGGGCAAGACGACTTTGCTCAAGATGTTGCTGGGCGAGTTGGCGCCCGACAGCGGGCGGGTGCGCCAAGGCAGCAATTTGCAAGTGGCCTATTACGACCAGCAACGTGAGCAGTTGGACCTGGACGCGACGCTGGAGGACTTCATCAGCCCGGGCAGCGAGTGGATCGAGATTGGCAGCCGACGCCAGCATGTGAAGAGTTATTTGGGCGATTTTTTGTTTTCGCCCGCGCGTGCGCATTCGCCGGTGCGCTCATTGTCGGGAGGGGAGCGCAATCGATTGCTGCTGGCGCGTTTGTTCGCGCGACCGGCCAATGTGTTGGTGCTGGATGAGCCCACCAATGATTTGGACATTGAGACGCTGGAGCTGCTGGAGCAGCTGGTGCAAGACTATGCCGGCACGGTGTTCATCGTCAGCCATGACCGCGCGTTTCTGGATGCCGTGGTGACCAGCACGCTGGTGTTTGAGGGCGAGGGGCGCTGGCGAGAATACGAGGGCAGCGTGGAAGATTGGCTCACGCAGTCGCGACGGGCCGCTTTGTGGGCCGAGCAAGCCAGCGATGGCACGCGAGCAGTGGGCACCGGGGGGGGCAACGGAAAGGCCCCCGACACGCCATCCGCCCAAGCCAGCGATGCACCTGCGGCCACCACGCCTGCCAGTGCGTCAGCGACACGGCCTGCGCGCAAACTCAGCTACAAAGAGCAACGCGAGCTGGCGCAATTGCCCGCGCGCATGCAAGCCCTGGAGCAAGAGCAGCTGGCCTTGCGCCAGACTTTGGCCGAGCCCGACATCTACACGCGCGACCCGCTGGGGGCCGCGCAATTGCATGAGCGCGACGCCGCCATTGAGGATGAGTTGATGCAATGCCTGGAGCGTTGGGAGGAGTTGGGTTCATGAGCAGCGTGCATTTGGTGCGGCACGGGCAGGCCTCTTTTGGGGCCGACGACTATGACCGCCTGAGCGAGTTGGGATGGAAGCAGAGTCGCCGCCTGGGCGAGTATTGGCAGGAACGGGGGCAGGTGTTTGACCGGGTGATCATGGGCACTTTGCGCCGCCACGATGAAACCTGGCAGGGCATCGCCCAGGGGCTGGGGCTGAAGGGGGCCGACTGGCCTGTGCAACGCACGCCCAGCCTCAACGAGTACGACAGCGCCGCCGTGATTGCCACGGTCCACCCAGGCCCGCTGCCCAAACCCGACACGCCCGAGCTGTACCGGCATCACTTCAGGCTGCTGCGCGAAGGGCTGCAGCGCTGGATGGAGGGACAGGCACAACCGGCGGGGATGCCCAGCTATGCCGATTTCAAGGCGGGCATCGCGCAGGTGCTGGCCGATATTTGTGCGCAGGGGCGGGGCAAGGTGCTGGTGGTGTCCAGCGGCGGGCCGATCGCCACCACGGTGGGCCAGGTGCTGGGCACGCCGCCCGGCACCACGATAGAGCTGAACTTTCATATCCGCAATAGCGCCGTGAGTGAGTTGACTTACAACCCCAAAGGCCACCGCCTGATCAGCTACAACACGCTGAACCATCTGGACAGCCCGGCGCTCCGGGACTGGGTGACTTTTACTTGAGGGCTTGCAGCACGTCGGCGACGCTGATCAGCTCTGAGAGCACCTGCGGCGCTTGGCCGGGACGGTAAATGGCGTAGACCGGTATGCCGGTGCGATCGAGATCGGCCAGCGCCTGCGTGATGGCAGGGTCGTGGCGGGTCCAGTCGGCGCGCAGGGCCAGCACATTTTGGTCTTTGAAGGCTTGCATGACTTCGTCACGTCCCAAGGTCGTGCGTTTGTTGACCTGGCAGGTGATGCACCAAGCGGCGGTGAAGTCGACAAACACGGTGCGACCTTGCGCCTGCGCCTGCGCCACCACCTCGGGCGACCAGGGCCACCACTGGCCTGCGGGGCTGTCGGCCTGTGCTTGTGCGGTGGCTGCGCCCTGCGGGGGGGCGGTATGGCTGAGCTGCTGGCCCAGCACCCACAGCAGCCACAACACGGTGGCGGCCATGGGGATGGCCAAAAGGCGGCGCAAGCGGTTCATCCAGGCGCCTGGGCGAGGCATGAGCCGCACCACAGCGGGGAAGTGGCAAGCCAGTAAATAGGGGCTGGCCAAACCCAGGGCCAGCATGGCGAACACCGACATGGCCTGCGGCCAGGGCAAGGTGACCGCAAAGCCCAGTGAGGCGCCCATGAAGGGGGCGCTGCAAGGGGCGGCGACCACGACACTGAGCAGCCCGGTTAAAAAGGCATCGATGGCGGGGTGCCTGGACTGCCACTGCCACATGCCGCCGGGGAACCAGCGGTCGATGTGGATGAGGTCGGCCAGATTGAGCGCGATGAGGGCAAACAAAATGGCCAGGCCTGCGACCACCCAGGGCGACTGCAGCTGAAAGCCCCAGCCCACCGCCTCACCGGCGGCGCGCAAGGCCATGAGCAGGCCGCCCAGCCCCAATAAAAACAGCCCCACGCCAGCCGTATAGGCCCAGCCCTGCCATCGGCGCATGGAAGGGCTGCCTTGGCCCAAGGCAAACATTTTGATGGCCAGCACGGGCAGCACACAGGGCATGAGGTTGAGCAAGAGCCCGCCGATGAATGCGCCCAGCAGCGCCCCCCACCAACCGAGGTCGGCGCCGCCCTGTGCGCCCGCGCTGGCGCTGGCACTTTGGCCCTGCCCGGGTTGCGGCAGAGGGGGCCAGGGGCCTTGTACCGGGGTGCTGACGCGCCATGCCCGGGCCTGCGCCCCTTCTCCCAGCACCCACCACCAGCTGAGGGTGGGAGGGGTTTGGGTGCGCAAGTCGCTCAGGGGCAGGCGGGCTGTGAAGAGGCCGTCTTTCCATGCCAGACGGGCCCGGGGATGGGTCTCTGCCGGGGCAGCGATGATTTCGTTTTGCTCGGGATAGAGCGCGACCTTCAGGCCTTGCATTTCTGCCGGCCAGCCGCTGGCCTGCAAGACCATTTGGCCGTTTTCAAAGCGGGCGCTGGCCTGGCCGCTGAATTCAGCCGGTTGCTGGCTGAGCGTGACGGCGATTTCGGGGGAGAGGCGGCTTTGCGGCGTGGCCCAGGGGAGGCTGATTTTGAAGGTGCCGGTTTGCGGGATGCACTCGGTGCGACAGACCAGCCAATGGGCGGTGAGGCCGATGGAGAGGGTTCCATCGGCGTCGGGGCGGGCGGCTTCAGAGACTTTGAGCGGCGCGACCAAGGCCACGGTTTGCTCAAAGCCGTAGTTGACCAACTCGCCCAAACGCAGTTTGCGGGGGATGGGCCAAAGGGTGTCTTGCGCGGTGACGCCCGCAGGCAGTTGCCATTCGAAGGCGGTGGGCAGGCCGGAGTCGCCGGGGTTTTTCCAATAGGTGTGCCAGTCTTTTTGGTGGCGCATGACCAGACCCAGCCACACAAGCGCACCCTGCCCCAGCCCTTGTGGCGCATGCCAGACCAATTCGGCCTTGACCTGGGGGGTGTTGAAGGTGGCCGATGGGGCTTGGGCCCAGGCGGTGTGCATGAGCACAGCGCACAGCCAGCACAGAGAGCGTATCCACATGGGCTGATTTTCCCTGAATTCGGGAAATGGGGAGGGGGTTGGGGTCTGAACCAGCGTCAGGCCCAAAAAACTGCGTGGGGCTGGCCCGAGTTAGATGGGGGTGATTTTGCGAATGCGGTGGTTGTCTTGATCAGCGACGTACAAATGGCCACTGGTGTCGAAGGCGAGGCCCGCAGGGTTGTTGAATTGCGCCGCCGCACCCGTGCCGTCGGCAAAGCTGGGGGAGCCACCCAAACCGGCCACGGTGCGGACCACGCCCGCCGGGCTGATTTTGCGGATGAGGTTGTTGATGGTG